>JAFWRB010000150.1 GCA_017508845.1 Neisseriaceae bacterium
CGATTTCAGGCAGCCTGAAAGACGGTGCGGCAGGTTTGCACGCAGTTAAAATGGCAATCAGGGTTAAGGTAATCAGTGTTTTTTTCATTGTGTGGCATTCAAAATTAAGTTGCGTAAATTTTCATCTAATGGTAACGCTTTGTTTGTCGCCATATCAAAAATCACATAAGTAACTTCGGCTTCGCTAATCAGTTTGTTTGTGGCTTGGTTGATAATGGTTTGTTTTAATTGAGCACTTTTATTTGTAAAACCTGCGTGTTCTGTTTTGATAAGCAAAACATCGCCCAAAACAGCGGCACGGCGAAAGGCTATGTTGATATTCACCACAGCAAAGCCCCAGTTTTTTTCTTGCAAGGTTTTGATGAGTATGCCGTCTTCCAATGCATTCCAGCGGGCTTCTTCTAAAAATTCCAAGTAGCGGGCGTTATTGACGTGCTGATAGACATCAAGATGATAGCCATGCACTTTGATTATGGTTTCTTGCAACATTTTTATGCGTCTGGATTTAAAATAATCGGTTCAAAGGGGGTGCGTTGCATTTCTTTATTTGGCAAATCGGCAACCACTGTGGCAATGCGAATTTCAAACCATTCGGTAAAAATTTCGGGGTTTATATCAGGCCAGTGTTCGGGGTCTTCGCACCAGTCGGCAAGTTCTGCCGAAAACAACTCGTCCAAACGGCTGATAATCTCGTCCCACGCTTGGTCAATATCATCGCAAGCGTCAATGAGATAAGCATTTGGGTCATCTTGTAAATCTTCTAAACTTAAATCGTCCAAGTCGGTATCGGGTAGGCTTGTCAGCCACGCCCAAAAAGGTTCTTGCGGTATTAACATCACCACACTGCGGTTGGTTTCAAACATTTTTGGTTTCCTTATGTTGTTTCAGGCAGCCTGAAAGTTATTTGTTTTATCCATTATCACACGGTTTTTTTCAATTTTACCTTTTTATAAAAGAGATTGCGTTAGCAATCTCCAATCCGTGTGACATTTAAAAATTTTATCCGTTTGGAAACATTTCAGGCAGCCTGAAACGCAGTTCAACGAATGAAATGAAGTTAAAATTATTCCGTTACCTTTTCCCCATTTATTTCAGGGGTTTCAGGCGTGTTTTCTGTTGCAGAAGCGTTTTCGGTGTCATTCATTAAATCGTCAATATCCACTTCTTCATCATCAGTTAAGCCGTATTTGCCGCCTGTTTGTTTGGCACGGTATCGCATATAAAAATCGCGTGTGTAGGCGTATTTATCGGGGGCGGCGTCTTTCATGGTGTCGGTTAAGCCGATGTATTTAGCACGAGAATCAACCACATTCAAAGCGGTTACGCCTGCTAAAACGCCGTTGTTGCTGATTAACGCACCTTGTGGCGAATAAACTGTGGTAACCGCACCGCCTAATGAATCTCGCACGGTTGAAGGCCCTGACAAGGGCATAACAAAATAATTGCTGTTTTTCCAGCCCCAAGACGCAAAAGTGTCGCCCAAAGTGTTTTTATTATTTGGTATTTGAGCCAAATCCGCCATCGGCAACAGCCCGCCCAAGCCAAAAACCGTATTGAAACCCACACGCACAAAGTCGGTGCTGGCTTTTTCCACATCTAAACGCAACACATTGCTGCCAAAACTCACCACATCTTTTAAGTTATCAAACACATTGGTAACACCTGAACGCACAGGTTTGGGCACCACTTTATTATAACCCCGTGCGGTTGGGGCTAAAATGGCGGTGTCCAAAGCGTCATTCACTTTGAACATCGTGCGGTTGTAGGGTTCGTATGGGTCATGCGGATTGTTGGCACAAGCCACCAGCGTACATACCATAGAAACAAGCAAAAAATGACGCATTTTCATAGTGTTAAGTCCAGTCATCAAGATGATACAATTTCAATAAATCCGTCATTTGTGGCGGAATGTTTTCAATTTTAAGCGTTTTCAGGTTGCGTTTGGCAGCCGCAATCAGGGCAATTACTGTGGAATCCACACGAGAAATATCTTGAAAGGTGATTTTTTCCACACCTTGTAAGTTTTTTTGAAATTCGCGAAAAATATCGACAGTAACGCTGTTGTTGTCGATATTTTCGCTTAAAATCAAGGTATTACCTGATTTTGTTTGCTGCATTTATTTGCCACTTTCTTTGCTTAATTCGGCAATCAAACCGTCAATGCCGCTTTTATTCACAATCTCTTTGAATTGATTGCGATAAACCGTTACCAAACTTTGACCTTCCACTTTCACATCGTAAATGCGGTATTTGTCGCCGTTTTGATAAGTGGTGTAATCAATATGCACAATCTCGCTTTTAGGGGAATTAGCCGTGGGCAACACTTCGGTGCTGATAATCACCTGTTTGCCGTTATTTTCCACACGCGGCTTATCATTCACATTGACCTGTGCGGATTTATATTGAAACATAGTGCCCGAATAAATGCGAATTAACTTGGCACGAAATGCGGCGGTTAATTGCTGTTTTTGCTGGGCAGTGGCTTGTTTCCACGGCTGACCAACCGCTAACGCCGTCATGCGTTCAAAATCGAAATAGGGAGACGCATAATTTTCGGCTTCAAGACGCACCGCATCTGCATTTGCCCCATTTTCTTTATTCAAAATTTTCAAAATTTCAACCGAGTTGGTTTTCACCTGATTCACCGCGTCCGCAGGTGCGGCAAAGGCAACAGAGCAGAACAACACAGTGCTGGCAGTTAAAACGGCTTTTTTCAA
>JAFWRB010000151.1 GCA_017508845.1 Neisseriaceae bacterium
AATGGTATCTTTTTCTAAAACAAGCACCTGCAAACCACGAGATGCACAAGCAAAAGCAGTTGCTGCCGCTGCAATACCGCCACCAATAATCGCCACTGTTCTGGGAATAACAGGATTTTCAGGCAGGCTAAACCATTCTTTTATGGCTTGATAATTATTCGGTAAAATAATTTCCGATAAACCATTGGACTTTTTTTGAATATATGGCAATAAATCAGGGGAATGATTTTGGGCTAAATACAGTAATTTTCGATTTCCCCAATATTCGCCTAATTCGTTCAGGCTGCCTGAAAATAACCATAAGCGTTGTTTATCCGAAATAGGAAAATAAGATAATCCGCGTGAATTGCGAATATTGTGTAATAAATGATTTTCAGAAAAATCGTGATTATTTACACACACCCAATCAATCCACACATTGGGATAATGCGTTTTTATATCAGACAACAATGAATCAGACGGAATAAAATCTACCCAAACCGCAAGATAATTTTTATTCGCTAATTCATTGTGGATTGCTTGAATAAATTCCATTGTTGTTTCAATAAATCTTGTACTGCTCTTTGGCGTTCTTCACTGTTTTTGGCATCACGCACAACGGCATTATAATCTACGGTGTATTGTGGGTCGTCCATTTTGCCTGTAATATGCAAAGGTAAATAAATGGGGTCGCTTTGGGCTGATAATTTACCCATTAGGGCAAAATTATAATCCATTGTTTGATTATTTAAATCAAAATAACCTGTACCGTCAATATTAAACATTTCACTTTCAAAAATAGCGGTCGGCGTTTCGCCTATGCCATTTTTCCAGTGTGTGAGCATAGAAAAATAAACAAATGGAGCAACAGTATTTTTGTTAAATCCCAAAGTGTTATGTGAAATATGTTCTGAAAAATTGGTTTTGTTTTTGAGTAAATCATCAATATTCAAACCCCGCATTAAACCATTTTCCACAATAACCACTGTATCGCCCTCAATATCCGCTGGCGTATTGGCTCCGCCTTTCACTTTTAAATCCACATAAACATTACCAATACCCGAAAAGTAAGGATAACCAATGGTATCAAATAATAAATTGCCCACATCAATATTGGCTAAATCTTGGTTAATGGTATAAGTGGGTGGATACGCATTATTCAGTTTCAGACTGCCTTTTAATGTACCGCCATAAATTTCGGCTTGCATATCCTTCCATTGAGCATTATTTTTATTGGCTTCTACGGTAGCAGAAAAATGATTGATTTGTCCGCCACCTAATTTTAAGCGTCCAATACTTAAATCGACTGCTAATTTTTTATTGCCTAAATATTTTAATGATTTGGATATTTCCACTAAAAATTGATCCACTTCTTTTAATGTGGGTAATTGGCGATTGGCTATATCAATATGCGGGCTTAAATTAAGGGTATTTAAGGAAACTTTACTTTGCCAAGCATATTCTTCTTTTGGATTGTATTGGGCAATCATTTGTAAAGGTTGTTTATCTAATGTACCCGATAAATAAATTTTGGCCATACTATTTTCAACAGAATAATCTGCACTACCCGATAAATCGGTCTGCCACAATAAACGAGTATTGTCGATATTGCTTTGTACGGTTTGAATTTTCAAATTGGACAAGTCAATATGTTGCCAATTTTTATCCATTTTTAATTGAGTTGTTGCGTCTGCTGTGTGAATTAACTCGGGTGTTTTACGGGTGAGATTATATTTTATATTGGAATAAAAATTATATCGGTCAAATAGGGATTTTTCTAAAATAATATTGGCTTTCCATTCGGTATCTTTATCTGTCCAATGAAAAATAGCATTGGTTTTGGGTGATTCCATTGTGCCGTCTAATGTATGATATTGCCAACCTGTATCGCGAACATCAAAAGATAAAACGCTGTCTTTTGATTGTCCATTTATCACCAAACTGCCTGTTTCAATAGAATTTTGCTGACGATAATAGCGTAAATGCGGTAATCTCCATTGAATATCGGTTTCGCCAAAATAAGGTAATGGGGTTTTCAGGCTGCCTGAAATATCTTGTAAAAATAAATTCTTTTCATCATATCGCAATAAGGAATGAAATTGAATAGGCAGAAAAGACGAATTGGTTTTATTCACCCAATCACCCATACCGTGAATAACACCGTTATCGCTCATATTTTCGCCTGTCAGACGAATATGCTCAATACGATATTGATGATTGCCATCTTCTATATCTAAAACGCCGTCAGTAAATAATAAACGATTGGGCATATTTTGATTCTGGGTATTGAGCGAAAATTGAGCCACATTCCATTTACCATTAGGGTGTTTTTTAATAAAAAATTCGGGCTGATTAAATGTAATTTTTTCAATTTTTTTATTACCAAACAAAACAGTAGAAGAAAAACGCACATTAACGTGTTGTGCTGTGAATACGGTGTTTTTATAATCGGAAACGGAAACATTATATAAAGTAATATTGGGTGCAGGAAACCAAGATTTTCTAATGCGTTCATCACTTAAAAAAAGATAACCTTGATTTTCTAATGTTTTGCTAATTTGAGTACGAATTTGTTGATTATCAAAAATGGCGTGCAAAATAAATTGAGCGACTGCGACTACAATGACAAACGAAACCACCACGCTTGCCACACTTAATAGCCAAAATCTTTTTGAACCCAACACACCAATTTCCTACAATATAAATGGCGATTATTGTAACATTATTTTATTTCAGGCAGCCTGAAAAAAACGGCTTGGATAAAATCCAAACCGTTTTTAATGTGTTACGCCAAACCTGCTAATTTAGCCGCGTCTTGGGCAATCATCAATTCTTCGTTTGTGGGAATAACCATTGCCAATGGGTTTTGCGAAGCGGTGATAATGCCTGCTTTGCCAAAACGCATTTCGGCATTGAGTTTATCATCAACCACCAAGCCCAAAAAGCCCAATTTTTCCAAAACGCTCGCCCGCATAGTTTTGGAATTTTCACCAATACCGCCTGTGAAAACCAAAGCGTCCAAATGCCCTGTGGCAACTGTCATTGCGGCAATATATTTTGCCAAGCGGTAGGCGAACACTTCCAACGCCAAAGCCGCACGGCGATTACCTGTATCTGCTGATTCTTCCACCACACGGTAATCATTCGACACGCCCGAAATACCCAATAAGCCACTCTTTTTATTGAGAATTTCGGTAATTTCGCCAATGTCATAACCTTTTTGCTCGTGTAAGAACGAGAACACGGACGCGTCAATATCGCCGCAACGCGTACCCATAACCAAGCCTTCCAAAGGCGTTAAACCCATACTGGTGTCTTGCACCTTGCCGTTTTTAACAGCAGTAATGGACGAGCCATTGCCCAAGTGAGCGACAACCAACGCCAACTTATCCGCAGGGCGATTGAGCATTCTTGCCGCTTCACCAGACACATAACGCACGCTGGTGCCGTGAGCACCATAACGGCGTAAGCCTGTTTCTTTATATAATTCATACGGCACGGCGTAAGTGTAAGCATAATCAGGCATGGTTTGATGAAAGGCGGTATCAAACACCACGATATGCGGAATATGATGAAACACATTTTGTGCTGCCGCAATGCCCAACAAGTGAGCAGGATTATGCAAAGGAGCAAGCGTAATACATTTTTGAATATTATCAATCACCGCCTCATCGACAATGGTGGATTCTTTAAAATGCTCGCCGCCATGCACAATGCGATGACCGACTGCACCGATTTTTTTATCCAAGCCGTGTCGTTCCAAAGCGTGCAACATTGCCTCAATCGCCCCAGTGTGATGCGGGTGAAGGGACAAGTCTTCCACTTCTTTTTCGCCCTGATATTTGAAAGTGATAAATGCGTCAGGCAAATTCAACTTCTCGCCCAAACACGAGAACAGCACTTCACCAGTTTGACTGTCAATCACTGCACCCTTTACCGAAGAAGAGCCACAATTTAATACTAAAACGATTGCGTTTGACATAGTTTCGTTATCCTTATGGTTAATGGTTTATCGGAAAATGCCCCTGTTTGAATGGGGGAAAGTATTGATTGTATGCGATTTTGCCCACAATAACGCAACATTTTTTTCTGTTATGCACTAATTTTGCCGTGTTTTTAAAATATGTTTTTGTTTTGATTAAATAATTAAGGTGAAAATACTCAAAACCGACTATAACAAAACCAAGTTTTAGCTTCACTTCGTTCGCAGAAACTGCGGTTTGATGACTTCGTCATCTACTTTAACAAACTGCGTTTGTTAAAGGTTGATACTTCGTATCAACTAAACCTTGTTTTACAAAGGTTCTTAAAATCTAATGATGACTGTCTTTCTACAATCAAAAACGATTGATATTCTCAATCTCGATTAAAAAAGAAATTGATTAAACACAATAAATCAGCAATTTTTGACTTGAAAAAAAAGTAAAAAACAGATACGCTATCCGCCATATTTGTTGAAATAAAGGGAAAAAACATGGCAAACAAAATCTTTTTGCAAGATGCGGGTATGCAATATTTGATTGCATTGCAAGAGTGGCGTGCTGAACACAGCGATGGCTGGTCGGCATTTTTTTCACAAGCAACCAGTTACACGGGTATGCAAACCATTCTGTTGATTATGGCGTGCATTTATTGGGCAGTCGATAAACGCATGGGGCAACAACTGTTAATGGGTTGGAATACAGGGCGATTGGCGTTGGGCTTTTTCAAAATTTGGGCGTGTATTTACCGTCCGTGGATTTTGGACGCACGCATTGAACCTGACCCAAAAATCAAAGCAGGAGCAACAGGTTATTCATTCCCCAGTGGGCATAGTATGTCGGCGGCGGCGTGCTTTGGCGGTATTGCCATGCAAAAGGAAACTTCTCGCCGTTTCGCCATACTGTTGGTGCTGATTGTGCTGATTGTGGCATTTAGCCGCAATTTCCTGTCTGTGCATACCCCACAAGATGTGGTGGTGGGTATGGCTTTGGGCTTTGGTGCAGCATGGTTTGGCATTTGGTTGTTTAATAAAATTGAAGCGTCTGACGGTCCTTTGGATATTATCGTTGCCGCCGTGGCAGTGGTTTTAGCGTTGTTGGTAGCTTGGTTTGCCGCAACCAAACAATATCCTGTGGATTACGACGAATCAGGCAAAATCTTGGTTGAAGGTCAAAAAATGGCAACCGACACTTACAAAGCCGTGGGCTGGACAATCGGTTTCTTTGTGTCCTATGTGATTGAACGCCGTTTTGTGAAATTCACCACCGCAGGCACCACGATGGAACGCTTGGAACGCTTGGTATTCTGCTTGTTTTTGTATTACATTTATTACAAAATCATCTATCCGATTTTCCGCGGTGCGTTTGACAACAAAGGTTTAGGTGCGGCTGTGGTTTGCTTTGTGGAAATGGTGTATATCGTATTGTTAGCACCCATTATGATTAAATTTTTACAACGCAAAAGCGAAGTGGCACAAGCAGCATTAGCCGAAGGCAAATAATCGTTTGTTTGAATAAAAAATCTCTCCACAATCGTGGAGAGATTTTTTTCAGGCAGCCTGAAACACTGATAAAGACCCCTGCAAAACTCGTCATTCTGAATTTTCCGCAGGAAAATGAAAACAAAAGAAATATAACCATAACTAACTATTGTCTGCCCAACAACTATAATTATTTGATTATATTATATTTTTATTCAATTTATTGATTGATCCGTGCAAGGGAAAATAGTATTTTTTGTCAAAAACCTTGCAGTTTGAAAAAAATTGATCACTTTCAAACATTGCCATTCAGGCTGCCTGAAACAAAAACCAGTGTCAAAAGCGAGACGACAGCCATTCGTTAGCGGTTTTACCGCTTACGAATGTGTCGCCCCGAGCGTCAAGCGTGGGGGGCTCGAAGTTCAAATCGTGGCAATTCAATGAAAAATCGAAGATTTTTCATCAATGCCGCAGGCATTGTAACACATTGTTTCTTATAAAAATTATGAAACTTGAATGGCTTTTTGCAATGTCATTCAACGCCTTGCGGCGTTATGTTTTGCCTTATGGCAAAACTGGATTGCCACGATTTTTCCTGCGGAACAATCTCCAATGACACTCGATTTTTAATTTTTATAGTTATTGAGCAGACACTAATTACTTGCAAATGTATGGTATAGCCGTTTTACATTTACTCAATATTGTATTACTATTACGCACTGCGATTATTGCATTGCTTTGCAACAAATTGCTCAATGTTTGAATATTTCCTTTTTAACAATGTAGGAGACTACTTAAAATGAAAAAATGGCAAATTCTTGGCGTAACTGCCGCATTATCTGCCGCCCTGACTTTAACGGCTTGCGGACAACAAAACTCGGCTGGGAGTAGCAATACGGCTAATGCTCCTGCATCAAATGCCCAAGCGAAACCTGCAAATGGCGTTAAAATCGGTTTTGCACATTGCTGTGTGCATGGCGAAATTTCAACTATGGACGCGTCCGAAGACGCAATCCGTCAAATGGCAAACGAACGCGGTGCAACGCTGTTGTTTGAATCTGCTAACGAAAGTCAAAATAAAGAAAACCCCCAATATCAGGTTGAACAAGTGAAAAAAATGATTGACCAAGGGGCAAAATCGGTGATTGTGGTATTCCAAGCACTCAAAGGTAAGGAAGGCGACACTGCAAAACAGGAAATTTTGGAATACGCCAAAGCCAAAGATGTAACCATTATCGCCGCTCGCCGTCCTGCCGATAAATCGCTGCATACGCGTTTTGCGAATGTGATTTCGGTTGCGTCATCTGCCGAAGAAGCAGGAGCCTATCAAGGTAAAATGGTTATCGACCAATGGACAAAACACCCTGAATGGGATTTGAACACAGACGGTAAAATGCAGTTTATGATATTGCAAGGCGATAAGAAAAACAAAAAAATGGATGTTCGCACGCAATTTGTGATGCGTACGCTCACAAGTTCGGAGATTGGTGATAAGTTAGAACGCATTCCGATGACGGCAGACGAAGAAACCAACACCGAACGCGGCAAAGCCAAAGATATTGTGGCAAACTGGATTAAAACAGGCAAAATCAAAAAAATGGAAGTCATCATCGGTAATACGGACGATTTGGTTTTGGGTGCATTAGACGCGTTCAAAGAAGCCAATGAGAAACCCTTACCCTTATTTGGTATGAATGCGATTGACGAAGCCCAAGAAGCCGTGAAAAACGGCGAAATGGCAGGCACAGTGTTGCAAGATGTTGTGGGACAATCGAAAATATCGTACCAAATTGCAGAAAACATTGCTTTGGGCAAATCACCCAGTGATGGCATTGATATTCCTTTCACAGGCGGTACTACCGTGAATGTGCCGTATGCGATTATTGTGAAAGATATTTAATTCTCTATTTAGAATTGATTGATAACGGCAGTTCTTAAACTGCCGTTTTTTGTGCGATTTTTTCAGGCTGCCTGAAACGAAAAATTTAACCCTGTGTGTCATTGCGAGATTTTTTCGCAGAAAAAATCGTGGCAATCCAGTTTTGCCGACAGGCAAAACAAACGCCACAGGCGTTTTAACGGCATTGCATTAAGCCTTTCAGGCTGCCTGAAACAAAAACTCGTGTCATTGCGAGCCTGACGCAGTCAGGCGTGGCAATCCAGTTTTGCCGACAGGCAAAACAAACGCCATAGGCATTTTAACTGCGTTGCATTAAGCCTTTCAGGCTACCTGAAATTATTTTTGTATTGCCGTTACAAAGCCTTGCGGCTTTGTGTTAATGACTGCGTCATTAACTGGATTGCCACGCCATTGCTTTGCAATGGCTCGCAATGACGGTTATGGCTTTTCCGGCTGCCTGAAAGTTATTTTGCCATTGTGGTGGGTTGGAAAAACTCACCCTACAATTTATTTTGCCATTGTGGTGGGTTGGAAACCCACCCTACGACTATGC
>JAFWRB010000152.1 GCA_017508845.1 Neisseriaceae bacterium
AACGGTGTCGCAAGTATAGGGCGTTTCTTCGGCGAGTTCTCGCACGGCACATTGTTCAGGGTTTTCGCCTGCCACATCTAATTTACCCGCTGGAATTTCTAACAACACACGATTGCACGGATAGCGAAATTGCTCGACTAACACAATTTTATCATCAGGCGTAATCGCCAAAACCGCCACAGCCCCTTTGTGCCGCACCACTTCTCGGGTTGCCGTTTTGCCATTAGGCAAGGCTACTTCATCAAAAAAAAGTTGCACCACATTTCCGTCAAAAATGTGTTGTGATGAGATTTGCTTTTCTGGCGTAATCATTTGATTTTCCTTTATTTAATGGTTTTCAGGCTGCCTGAAAAATAAAAAACATTCTTTTTCATGCGAATAAATAAAACCTACCGCTTGTAAATAAGCATAAACAATGCTTGTGCCGACAAATTTCATTCCGCGTTTTTTTAATTCTTTGGAAATGGTATCGGAAAATAGATTGTGTGTTTTGCCTGTTTCGTAAATTATTTCTTGCGGTAACATTGTTTTTAAAAAGGCGTAAAAAGTGCCGTATTCTTTTTGTATATTTTGAAATATTTTGGCATTATTAACGCTTGCTTTTATTTTTAACTGATTACGAATAATCCCTTGATTATTCATTAATTCTTTTATTTTACATTCATTATAGTGTGCTATTTTATCCACATTAAAATTATCAAACGCTAATCGAAAGTTTTGGCGTTTATTTAACACACATTCCCACGATAAGCCTGCCTGAAAACTTTCTAATAATAACATTTCCCATAAATAAGCGTCATCGAAATTAGGCACGCCCCATTCTTTATCGTGGTATGCAATATATAAAGGGTTATTTGTATTACACCAAAAACAGCGTTGCATATTAAAATCTTTCTTTTGTTTTCAGGCAGCCTTTAATCATTTTGTATGACGGCAAGGTTTTCAGGCAGCCTGAATATTATTCTTTTGGTAATTTAGGGTGATTGCTTTCTTTGGGTGTTACTTCGCTAAATTCGCCGTCTATAATATTGTCGTCTTGTGTGTTTTGCTGATGACCAAACGAAAAATTTTCAAACGGATTAAATTGTTGATTTTCTTGATTTTTTACTCTACCGCCAAAGGGAATAAGCAAAAGCAAGCCCACTAAATCGCTGAAAAAACCAGGCAACATAAAACAGCCTGCGGCAAAGGCATAACGCATAGGATACATGGCTTGATACATTGACTTAAAACTGCCTTGATGAAAAATACTTAACGAAAACAAAGCAGTAGCAAAACCGATATAGCGAAACATTAAAACGCCTACGGCAAAAAAGAGCAACATTAAAGCCAGCGTTGCCAGACCGCCCACGCTTGACGCAACAAGCACAATGGACAAAATTTCTGCCACAAGAGCGGCAATTAAAAGGTAGTTCATTACTAAACAATGATTAAATCATAACACACAACCCACCATTGTACCCCGATAAGAACATAAACGCCACACATAAAAAACACACTATTTCGCTCTTGACAATGAATATTATATGAACTATGATAAACATATTAAACATAAACTAAAAATATTTTATGAAAATATCATAAATATAAAAGGAGCATATTTTATGAAAATACTAATAATACTACAAATTAACTTTTTTCCTACAAAGCCCAAAAAACCTAAACAGCCCCAAAAAACCAAACGCCCAAAAAAGGTAAAATGGCAGAAAATACGGAAATTGATTCAACTGATTGTAGCCCTTTACCATATAGTTTCTTGGTTAAAAATTGTTTGAATACAATATAATTGATATGATATACTGGAAGAAGTGATTTTTAAAGTAATGTTATTTTGGCATGGAGATTTGTAATGAGCGACAAAGAAAATGGAACAGTTTCCAATGAAATAATGGAACAAATTGAAAAATTAAGGGAACTGCATGTAAAAGAGTTAAAACTTTACAATGATGGTCGTATTGAATTTATATCATTTTCAGACAATACTTCTAATATGACCCTCTCGTCTGTTGAACAGAAAAGGACTAGACGAAATGCCAAGAATACAGAAGAATTGACAAAACAAGTCAAGGAATTAAGGGCTGAAGGTAAAACATATCAAGAGATTAGTGATATGTATAATATATCAAAACCTTATGTTGGAAAATTGTTAGCTAAAAACAACTCCAAATAAATAAACTATCCCTAAAAACAACCGTAAGTGACTATGCCACTTACGGTTGTTTTTAGCTCGCAATGACAGTAGTCGTTACACATTAAACAAAAAGTGAATCACATCGCCGTCTTCAACCACATATTCCTTGCCTTCGGCACGCATTTTGCCTGCTTCTTTGGCTTTGGTTTCTCCGCCTAATTCGATAAAGTCGTTATAAGCAATCACTTGGGCACGAATAAAGCCGCGTTCAAAGTCGGTGTGAATAACGCCTGCGGCTTGTGGGGCGGTGTCGCCCTTATGGATTGTCCAAGCACGCACTTCTTTAACCCCTGCGGTGAAATAGGTTTGTAAGCCTAATAAGTCGTAACCTGCTCGAATAAGGCGGTTCAAACCAGGTTCGCTTAAACCCATTTCGCTTAAAAATTCGGCTATGTCTTTATCATCTAAATCGGCAATTTCCGCTTCAATCGCCGCACACACCGCAACCACAGGAGCGTTTTCTTTGACAGCAAATTCTTGTAATTGCTCAATATACGGATTATTTTCAAAACCGTCTTCCGCCACATTCGCCACATACATGGCAGGCTTAATCGTCAATAAACACAAGGGTTTTAAAAGTAATTTTTCTTCGTCCGACAACCCTAACGAACGCACGGATTTTGCTTCGTTCAAAGACGGCAGAATTTTTTGCAATACAGCAACCAATTTTTGTGCGTCTTTATCGCCACTTCTCGCCTTTTTCTCTTCACGACTAATCGCTTTTTCCACAGACGCTAAATCGGCTAATGCTAATTCTGTGGCAATGGTTTCAATATCGGCAATCGGATTAACTTTGCCCGAAACATGCACCACATTATCATCGTCAAAACAACGCACCACATTGACGATTGCGTCCGTTTCACGAATATTCGCCAAAAACTGATTGCCCAAACCCTCGCCCTTGCTGGCACCTGCTACTAAACCCGCAATATCCACAAACTCCACAACCGCAGGCAAGATGCGTTGCGGATTCACAATTTTGGCTAACTCATTTAGGCGTGGGTCTGGCACTTCCACAATGCCCACATTCGGCTCAATCGTGCAAAAAGGATAATTCGCCGCCTCAATGCCAGCCTTTGTTAATGCGTTAAATAAAGTCGATTTACCCACATTCGGCAAGCCCACAATGCCACATTTCAAACTCATAATTGATACTTTCGATTTAAGATTTAAAAATGGTATATTTTAACACGGTGATAAAAGTTTCAGGCTGCCTGAAACAATATAACCAAAAATAATAAGCATAGTTTTATTTATTCTTGTCGCCATTTTCAGACTGCCTTATCATTTGCCCTGTTCTTTTTATGAAACAAGGAAAAAATAATGGCAATCGCAAACAGTATTACCGATTTAATCGGCAAAACACCTTTGTTAAAACTCAACCGTATCAACGATGGTGCGGCAGAAGTTGTGGTGAAATTAGAGTTTTTTAATCCAGGTAACAGCGTAAAAGACCGCATCGCGGCAGCGATGATTGAAGAAGCAGAAAAAGCAGGCAAAATCACGCCTGATACGGTTTTGGTTGAACCCACAAGCGGCAATACAG
>JAFWRB010000153.1 GCA_017508845.1 Neisseriaceae bacterium
ACATCATAACTCCTTTGTGCATTAGCTGACAAAGCTAAATCAGGAAAAGTTAAAACTAGATCACTCCCTGTGCGTTCCACCTTGGGTGTGGAATGCTGGGCAGGCAATGAAAAACTCATCACACCTGCATTGTTGGTACCTTTGTTGAAACTCATTTCAACATTAGCCACATTGTTAATTACGCGACGAGACACTTGTTGCTGTGTCAGTGGAGCATTGGCATTCTGAATAGGTTCCGCCCAAGCAGAAACCATCAGTACGGATAAACTCAATCCGGACAACACTTTTACGGTAACTTTTTTCATCATCTATACCTCTATTTTTAAATTATTTCACGGAAAGTGGAACTTCTGCTGGGCGATGAATCCATTCGCCTTCGGCATTTTGAATGGTTTCATCCAAAACGATCTTGTCTGGTGTAATTTCAGTAACTACACCAAAGTCGGTTCCCATATAATTGCCAGCACGCACAGTATAAACATGGTCATCAACTTTCACATAACCATGACGCTGACCTGCTTTTTCCCAAGAACCCACATATTCAACCCGATCCAAACCAAAGCCTTCCAAAATTTCTCTGGGGCGTTGGAAATCGGGAGCATTCGGACCCAAATCCTCACTACGTGCCAAATTCAGGCGACTGCCGTCAAATGCATTCAAACCAAAAAATTCAGGTGGTTCATATGGCATATACACAGGTGGCTCAACTGGCTTGGGTTTTGGAACAGAATTTATAGCATTCTGTTTGGTTTGCTCCATCCAAGAACGCAAATCACTGTGTGGAGCACATGCTGCCAATAAAATGGGCAATGTCAGTAATAAATATTTTTTCATAACCTTTTGCTCCCTGTTATTTCTTCACAAACTCAGTTTCAACATTCGCATTTTCTTTCGCATACGACTGTTCTGCCTTGTAAGTGTTTGCTTTCGCATCCAATACCAATTTACCATCTTTATCAGTGGTCACATTCACAGTGTTCAACACCACAATACGCGACAAACTACCCACATCTTTGGCAAATTTGGTCAGTTGATCATACGAACCTTTGGTGGAAATGGAATAGGGCAAAATTTCCACGGGACCATCTTTCTCTGCCTTTAACGGTCGAGTCGAAGACATTTGCAAACTGTTGTTGGAGCCTGCCTGATTCAATTCCTGAATCAAATTAGGAATTTCCGCATCAGTTGGCAGTTGCTTCACCAAAACGGCAAACGACTCTTCCAATTCCACCAGTTCTCTCTTCAAAACAGGCAAACTGGCCGCTCTTTTGGCTTTTTTATCGAAGTCTACCTTCAGTGTTTCTTCCTGTGCTTTCACGGAGTCCAAAGTTTCCTTTTGCTCTTTGTATTTAGCAAACCACCCCACCACCAAGAATGCAACAATAACCAACACCCCAAGTAATAATTTAAGGGGAGCAGGCCATAAATACGCTGTATTCAAATCCAATGATTTTGATGCCATAATCAAACCCCTTTATTTCTTATCTTGTTGTGAACCAGCTTTACTCATCAGTTTAGAACTAATGGTAAAGCGTTGAACGCCTTTTTCTGTCTTAATTTCCACCAATTGTGGCACAGAAAATACGCCTGTACTAGGCAAAGAACGCATAAACGAAGCAACTTTACTGTCACTTAACGCAACACCTGTTAAGTTATAAGTTTTACCATCTTTGCTTTGAATGTGGGTCAAGAACGCACCTTCGGGCATAATGCGATTCAAATCATTGAACATCATCGCTACTTGGAAGCGTTCATGTTGCAACTCTTCAATTTTTTCTTTGCGTGCAATAAACTCGCGTTTGCGTTGTTCTAACTTTTCAACTTCCTTGATTTCTGCATCCAATTTTGCAATCTCAGCTTTCAAGAAACTGTTACGACCTTCTTGATTACTGATGGCTTGGCTCAATAAGAACCACACCACACCTGCCGCGATAACGCCTGCCAGAACACACATCCACATAAAGCGTTTGAATGCGTCTAATTTTTTCTTCCGTTCAATTTCACGGTAGGGCAGTAAATTTAATCCAATAAGTTTAATCATGCTAACCCCCTTAATGCCAAACCGAATGCAACGGTATAGCGCGCAGCATTTTGTTTAAACTGTTCTTGATTAACCTTGCCTGACAATGATACATCGTTGGCAGGGTGTAACAGTTGCGTTTTCACACCAGCGTGTTCGGTGATGTATTCAGCAACACCTGCACTTTGGCTACCGCCACCTGTCAAGAAAATGCGTTCCACTTTTTGTGCCGCACTGGCAACAGTGTAGAAGAATTGTAAAACGCGTTGAATTTCTTGCAACAGTTGAGAATTAAAGGATTCTGCAACTTGTTGGTATTCTTGCGATTTGCTACCAGAAGTTTTCATCTTCTCGGCTTCATCAGCACTGACCTGGCTAGCACGCTGTAATTCGCGTGTAAAGTTTTTGCCACCCAAAGAGAAGTTTTGTTTATACAACAAGGCACCGTTTTGCAACACCAATGCTTGTGTACTTTCTTCACCCACTTCAAATACAGCAACAACGGCTTTTTCTAATTCAGGAGCGTTTTGGTTAATCCAGTAGGAATAAGCATTGATGCGTGCTACTGGTTCAACATCCACCAATACAGGCGGAATGTTGGCTTCTTCTAATGCACCCAAGAATGGTTCGATGTCTTCTTTTTTGGCGATTGCCAATAAAACATTTTGACCATTTCTGCCCACTTCGCCTACGGCTTGGTAGTCAAAGTTGATGTCGTCAATGACAGAAATTTGAGCGGCTTCAAATTCGGCTGCTCCTTCCAAGTCCAAACCAGACGATGCGTCATACGCAAAGTTCTGAACAGTAGCAGTTGCGTCAGACACGCCAAAAATGACATTCTTCGCAACACCGCCCATACGGCTGACTGTTTGTTGAATGGACGAAATCAATCCATCGACATTGTTAAGTTTGCCGCCAACAACTACGCCAGCAGGCAAGGGGGTAATGGCACAACTTTCAATTTGCACTGAATCTGCACTGCGTTTTGAAACTTGCACCATTTTTATGGAGTGGTCTCCGATATCCACCCCGACAAAAGACCGTCCCGATAGGCTGGGAAGGCTATTCGTCTTTTTATTTCCCACACTCATTGCAATATTCCTTTATTCTGTTTTAGAAATACGGTATGCGTTTTTCCGTTCTGGTAAAAGTTTAACTTTATCTTTATACTTTAAGCAACTTTTATTTTAATGATTTTACAATATTTGCTATGTTAAAGAAAATTTTTGCAACACTTTGTGCTTTTTTGGTCGCTTCCGTCTTGGTTGCGATTGGTTTTGTCGCTGTTGCTGTGCAAACGGCATACCCTAAATTGCCGAATTTGGACGCCATCACCCATTATCAACCCAAAATGCCCTTGTTGATTTACTCATCAGACGGGCAGTTGATTGGTACTTATGGCGAGGAACGCCGCTCCTTTACGGCGATTGAGGACTTTCCTGATATATTGAAAAATGCGGTGATTGCCGCCGAAGATAAACGCTTTTATGAACACTGGGGTGTAGATACGATTGGCGTTGTGCGTGCGTTAATCAGTAATTTCCGTGCGGGTCGCACGGTGTCTGGGGCAAGTACCATTACGCAACAGGTTGCGAAAAATTTCTTTTTGACCAACGAACGCTCGTTTGAACGCAAGTTCAATGAAGCCTTGATGGCATATAAAATTGAACGCTCCCTGAATAAAGACCAAATTTTGGAGTTGTATTTTAACCACATTTATTTGGGACAAAGGGCGTACGGCTTTTCTGCGGCGGCAAAGGCATATTTTAATAAGTCGGTTGAAGAGTTGGATTTAGCCGAAGCCGCTATGTTGGCAGGCTTACCCAAAGCCCCGTCTGCATTCAATCCGATTGTTAATCCCAAACGAGCCAAAGAACGCCAGTTATATATTTTGGGCAATATGCGTGAGTTGGGTATGATTACCAAACAACAGTACGATGAAGCCGCTGCAAAGGAATTGCGGTATGAATCTGCCAAAGTGAATGTCAATGAATATGCGTTGTATGTGGCAGAAATGGCTCGTCAAAAAATGTATGAACGCTATGGCGAAGCGGCTTATACCAACGGTTTTCGGGTTTATACTACGGTTAATTCCCAAGACCAAGAAATGGCAACCAATATGTTGCGACACCGCTTGGACGCTTTTGGCGTGGGCAAGTTTGCAGGGGCAGAAGCGTTTGTGGATATAAGTAAAATTCCTGCGGAACAATTTGACGAACGCACGCAACAATATGTGGCAAATTTGCACCCAATCGGCGATAAAGTGCCTGCTTTGGTGTTAGAAGTGAATTCAGGCAGCCTGAAACTATTGATTCAAGGCGAGAGCCGCCCTGTGATTATGCAAGGCAAAGCAATGGCATTTGTGGCAGACGCAATCAACAACAGCAAATATGGCGAACGCCGTGTTCGAGCAGGTTCGATTTTGCGTGTGGTGAAAACCAAAGACAACTGGCAACTGACACAAGTGCCTGAAATTCAAGGGGCGATTGTGTCGATTGACGCACAAAATGGGGCAATCAAAGCACTGGTTGGCGGTTACGATTTTTATCAAAAAGAATTTAACCGTGCCACGCAAGCCCTGCGGCAACCTGGTTCTTCGTTCAAACCGTTTGTGTATTCTGCCGCTTTGCAACGCGGTGTTACCGCAACCACGCAATTTAACGATGAGCCTTTATCCTTACCAGGTTTAGGACTCAACGGCACCACTTGGGAGCCAAAAAATTCAGGCGGTACTTATCGTGGTTTGATGACCATGCACGAAGCATTGGTGTGGTCGAAAAATATTATTTCCGTTCGCATTATGATGGCAATCGGCACACAATATACGCATAACTATGTGCAACGCTTTGGTTTTCCTGCAAAAAATCAGCCGAATGGTTTGACGATGACATTAGGTGCAGGTTCGGTTACGCCTTTGGAAATGGCAAGAGCCTATGCGGTATTTGCCAATGGCGGCTATCGTGTAACGCCGTATGTGATTGACAAAATTTACGACAGCAACGGTAATTTGCTTGCCAAAACCGAACCGTTAATTGCACACAACACCGCACCACAAGTGATTGACGAACGCAATGCGTTTATTATGACGCAGATGATGAAAGATGTCGTCAAACGCGGCACAGCAGCCAAAGCCGCCGCAGGCATTAAACGCAACGATATTGCAGGCAAAACAGGCACCACAAACGACAGCAAAGATGTATGGTTTGTGGGCTATTCCCCTGCCCTATCAACTGCGGTGTATATCGGCTACGACAAGCCCAAAACCATTAGCAAAAAAGCCACAGGCGGCACAACCGCCGCACCTTTGTGGGCAGATTATATGCAATATGCCTTGAAAAACATTCCTGTGGCAAAAGAAGTCGCTCCTGCGAATATGGTTGCCCGCGATGGACGCTATTATTATCAAGAATATCAAGTAACTAACCCACTTTTGGCGATTGACAATCGTTCGGACGAAGAAGGCGAAGACGGCGACTTATTAGGGCAAGATGACAGCGTTGCAGAAATGCAACAACCCCAAAGAGAACAACCGTCAGACCCTGCTTTGGACAGTTTGTTTTAATCTTTCAGGCAGCCTGAAACAATTTTTTAAGTAACGGACGATAAAAATCGTCCGTTTTTTTGTGAAATTTTGGCGTTCAGGCTGCCTAAAAAAGTGTTGTAAAAAAGATACACTTTTTAAATGTCTGTTCTATTTTTTCAGGCAGCCTGAAAAATTTTTTTACACTATGAACAATTATTTTGTTTGTTTTTTATTTTTCAGGCTGCCTGAAAGCCTATATCGTTATTGTAAGCCGTGCCACACACACGGCTTGCAATGACGAACTCCCTGCACGGGAAGTGCTTTCAGGCTGCCTGAAACTTTTTTCATCTTGAAATTTCCCATTTTCGCCCTATTTACTGCCTTATTCTGATTATTTAATGGAAAATCAATATGAAACAAACGCATGCTTTTCAAACAGAAATCAAACAGTTATTGCATTTGATGATTCACTCTTTGTATTCGGACAAAGAGATTTTTTTACGCGAGTTGGTATCGAATGCGGCGGACGCTGTGGATAAATTGCGGTTTGAAGCCTTGAACAACAACGCTTTGTTGGACAATGACGGCGAATTAAAAATCACCATTACCGCCGATAAAGATGCGAAAACCATTACCATTACGGACAACGGCATTGGTATGAGTGAAGCGGAAATTGTGGAACATTTAGGCACAATCGCCAAATCAGGCACGAAAGCGTTTTTGGAAAATTTAACGGGCGATGCCAAAAAAGACGCTCATTTAATTGGTCAGTTTGGCGTGGGCTTTTATTCGTCTTTTATTGTGGCAGAAAATGTTACAGTAGAAAGTCGCCGTGCGGGGCTGCCTGAAACGGACGCGGTGCGTTGGCAATCCACAGGAGACGGTGAGTTTTCGGTTGAAAAAATCAGTAAAAAAGAACGCGGCACAAGCATTATTTTGAAGTTGAAAGACGGCGAAGAAGAATTTTTGTCCGACTGGGCTTTGCGGCGAATTGTGAAAACTTACAGCGACCACATTTCTGTGCCGATTTATATGAAAAAAGCCCCCGATTATGACGATGACGGCAATGTCATCCATACGGACGAATTAGAAGTAATTAACCGTGCCCAAGCCTTATGGACGCTGCCCAAAAGCGACATTACAGACGAGCAATATCAGGAATTTTATCAACACATTTCGCACAATTTCGATAAAGCCGCCGCTTGGACGCATTTTAAGGTTGAAGGACGGCAAGAATATTCGGGCTTGTTGTATATCCCCACGCGCACTCCGTTTGATTTATACGAACGAGACCCTAAACACGGAGTGAAATTGTATGTCAAACGCGTGTTTATTATGGACGATGCGAAAAAATTGATGCCGCTTTACTTGCGATTTGTGCGTGGCGTGATTGATAGCGGCGATTTGCCCTTGAATGTGTCGCGTGAAATTTTGCAACAATCCAAAGATTTGGACGCAATCCGTCAAGGCAGCGTGAAAAAAGTGCTGGCTTTGTTGGAAGATTTGCAAAAAAATCAGCCTGAAAAATATGCGGCATTTTGGCAAAAATTTGGCTCAACCTTAAAAGAAGGCATTGGCGAAGATATGGCAAATAAAGAACGCATTGCCAAATTGTGTCGTTTTGCGACTTCCCAAAGTGGCTCGGAAGAGCAAACGGTTACGCTGCCTGAATATGTGGCACGCATGAAAGACGGTCAGGACAAAATTTATTACATTACCGCCGACAATTACGCTGCTGCCAAAGACAGTCCGCATTTGGAAATTTTTGCCAAAAAAGGCATTGAAGTCTTGCTTTTAACCGACCGTGTTGATGAATGGGTTGTGGGCAATTTGGACGAATTTGACGGCAAAAAATTGGTATCGGTTGCCAAAGGTGCATTAGATTTAGGCAATACAGCGACCGAAGAAGAAAAAGCCGAACAAAAACAAGCGGAAGAAAGCGGCAAAACCGCCGTAGAACGCATTCAAGCCGTTTTGGGCGACAAAGTCGCCGAAGTGCGTGCGACTGCACGGCTCACCGAAAGCCCTGCGTGCTTGGTTGTGGGCGAAAACCAAATGAGCCGCCACTTAACACAAATGTTAGAAGCCGCAGGAGCAGGCGACCGATTGGCGGGTGATAAGCCGATTTTGGAAATCAATCCACAACACCGCTTAATTTGCCAAATTGCCGCTGAAAACAACGAAGAACGCCGCAAAGACTTGGTTGAACTCGTCTTTGACCAAGCGGTTTTAGCCGAAGGCGGCAAAATCGAAAATCCAGCAGTTTTTGTGAAACGACTCAATCGCTTATTGGTGGAATTAGGCTAATTGATTTTCAGGGAGCGTTCGCTCCCTTTTTTGTGGTTGATTGAAGTTTCAGGTTGCCTGAACGCTTTAATCTACCTAATCGACAAGGAGATTGCCACGCCGTTATTCCATAACGGCTCGCAATGACAACATCTTTTTTCAGGCAGCCTGAAATATATTCCATTTAAAATGCGTGGGCAACTTGTTGCCCACGCTACCTTGTTAATCAAATGATTAGTCAGTGTATAACTGCAAAAAATCGTACGCAATTTTGTCTTTTTTACATTTACTTTCAAAATTAAGTTTAGAAATATTTACAAATATATCTCTATTTTCTACTTCGCCACTAATAAAAGCATCAAAGTCTTTATTATATGAAATAATTGTAATACCTAATGCACCTGTATCTCCATTGTGATAGTAATGCGGTGGTTCAATTTCATCTTCATTGACTGAAAATGTTTTTATATTGTTATTGTTATCTTTAATTGCATATTGATACACTTTGTTATTTTTATTAAAACTAACGGTAATTTTATGATTATTCTCTAAATCACAAACAAATATTATTAAATTTGATTTATTTTGCTCTTCTTTTTTAATTTGTGTTTGAACTTGATTTTTATTTTCCGCAGGGTATTTCACAGTGTTTTTTGCATAAGCCGAACTTGCAAAAATGACAGAAATCACAGCGGTTAAAATCGTTGTTTTTTTCATTTCAACAACTCCTTGTTTTCATATAACATATTGATATTTAAGTATATTTAATTTAATTTTGTCAAGTGTTTTTTGTAAAAATTGAAGATTGTGGCAAAAATAGCAACAAATGGCGTGGCATTTTGCCCTAAATGTGCTATGCTATCAAAATACAAAAGTGATAGCAAAGGAAGTAAAAATGCCTAATGTTACGGTTCGTAATTTGCCTGTGGGTGTTCATAATGCCATTAAGGCTCGTGCGTTAAGTGCTGGTAGAAGCACGGAAGCCGAAATTCGTTTTATTTTGGAACAAGCCGTTATGCCTACACCTACGCACAATTTAAACGCTGCTTTTGCCAAATTTAGACAGCAAACGGGCGGTGTGGATTTGCCTGATTTGCGTGATAAAACTTCTTCCGAACCTGTGGATTTTTCAAAATGATTTTGTTAGATACAAATGTGGTATCGGAGTTAATGCGTGCCAAACCCAATCAAAATGTGCAAAAGTGGTTAGAAAAGCAGGCGATTGAATCTTTGTTTTTGTCGTCAATCACGCTTGCTGAAATTTATTTTGGTTTGGAAATTTTGCCTGACGGCAGGAAAAAACAAGCCTTATTCGACAGTTTTAACGGCGAAATCCTGCCACTTTTCGATAAACGCATATTGTCTTTTGATAAACAAATGGCGATGACAAACGCCCAAATCAGAGCAACCGCACGCCAAAACGGCTACGCCATTGCTACCGCAGACGGACTGATTGCCACAATCGCCAAGTTCCATAAATTAAGCGTGGCGACTCGTGATACCGCTCCGTTTAAATACGCAGAATTAAGCGTCATCAATCCGTGGGAAGTGTGATTTTGTATAACAAGTTTTAATCATCTTTCAGGCTGCCTGAAACAAAATTTAGCGTAAAGAAACCCCTGTAAAACTGGTAGATGTGAGTGCATTTCAAGGCGTAGTAGCACAGAAAACGAATATGTAACAATTAGTTAGGCGAGTTTTCGAGCAATGCACAACGCAGAATTGTGCCACAGATGCCAATTTTGCAAGGATTTCGTAACTCAAAATCCTTTCCCTATCTTTTTATGCCCATAAAACGGTAGAATAACGCTTTGTTTCCCCTTTCATACAGAAAGAAAACAATGAGTAAAACCATCTTGATGATACACGGCATGTGGGTTGGGGAGTGGTGTTGGGATAATTACCGTGCGTTTTTTGAAGAAAAAGGCTATCGCGTAATTGCTCCTGACCTGCCCTATCACGGAGCAGGTATTCGCAAACCGAACCCCAAACTTGCAACCGCTTCTATGCACGATTATCTTCATTTTTTAATCAATGAAATCAATAAATTAGATGAGCCGCCGATTGTGATTGGGCATTCTTTGGGCGGGCTTTTGGCTCAAATGTTAGCCGCTCGCGGTTTGCTTGAAAAAGCGGTATTGCTCACGCCTGCCGCTCCCGCTGGCATTATTACCTTGCGTCCGTCTGTGCTGAAAATTTTTGCTCCGATTATGTTGGTGCCGAATTTTTGGAAAAAAGCCTTTCCTGCCACTTATCCATTAGCCAAATACGCCATTTTGAACAATATTCACGATGAGAAACAAGCCAAAGCGATTTTCGACAAAATCGGCTTTGAATCAGGGCGAGTGCTGTTTGAAGTGGGCTTTTGGGCATTGGACAGACAGCACACCACAAAAATTAACGCCCAAGATATTCAATGCCCGATGCTGGTTATGTCTGCAAGCGATGACCACATTATGCCCGCAAGCGTGGTGTTTGATGTGTGGCATAAATACAAGCACTGTGCGGAATATCGCTTGCTTTACAACCACGCCCATTGGCTGATTGCGGAAGACGGCTGGGAAAAAGTCGCCGAAGAGATTTTGGCGTGGATTGAACAAAATTAAGGCTTTCAGGCTGCCTGAACGGTTTATTCTTAACATAATGTGTTATGTTTTGATATTTCCTGTGTCTAAATACAACAATGCTTTGGAAATAGATAAAAAAACACATTCAGTTAAAATGACAGCAAAGATTGAAGAAAAAACCCATTTATACAGTCCGACACGCCCTAAAAAATCAACAACTTCATTAAGATAACAACCTAAAATAACTGCAAAAATAAAAGAAATGACCCAACGCTCGGCTAATTTTTTTGTGCCACATTCTATAATTAAACAATAAATTAAAGTGGGAATAATGGTAAAAATTAAGGCAATAAGATAAGTCCCCAAACCCATACGGGAACTCAATTTTCCTAAAAACAACAAAATAAAAATATCGCCAAATAACGGTATCAATAATATGCCCAATATTATGCGGATAATTTTTTGACTTGCATTAGAATACATATACAAATTCCCGTGCATAGTTGTTTTCAGGCTGCCTGAAATATATTTTACTGAAACCCCACACCCTACGACAACAATCTAATTTGAAACGCCACGCCGATTTTTTGCCATGCGTCCGTTTCAAAAACCAATGCTTGGGCGGTGAGTGGGTTGTCGGCAAGCCATTGTCGGTCTATGGATAAATCGCAGTGCCGTTTGTGTAAATCAAAATGCAGTGCATTTTTTTCAGGCAGCCTGAAATCTTGTCGCCCACGACAAAACAGGCTTGCCAAACGCAGTGCCATAATCGGTAAATATTGCTGCGGCTTGTCGTCAATCGTATCTTGAATTTTCTTCAAATCGCCACGATGAGCCAACACCAAACAAGACAAATGGCGTTGGTCTTGACGCGAAAATCCAGGCATATCCGCATTGTCCAAAATATACGCCGAATGTTTGTGATACGCCGTATAGGCAATGCTTAACCCAATTTCGTGCAAATTTGCCGCCCACGATAAGCAATGTTGCCAATAGTCGCTATCGGCGTGCGTGAGTTGGGTTGATAAAATTTGCCAATAATACAAGGCAATTTCTTTAACACGAGCCGCTTGCCGTGTGTCGATGTGATAGCGGCGTTGAAATTCGGCTACGGTTTCATCACGCAAATCATTGTTCGGCGTGCGACCGATTAAGTCGTAAAACACGCCATCTCGCAATGCCGCATCGGTTACGGTGATTTCGTTTAACGACAATTCATCAAAAACCGCCGTCAAAACGCTTAATCCGCCTGCGATAATCGCCACACGGTCATCTGTTAAGCCTTGCCAGTGTGTGTTTTCTGCTCGTCCTGCGGCAATCAATTCTTTTCCTAATAAATCAATGTGTTGCCGTGTGATTTTTTCTTCACCGAAGCGAGCCGCAACAATATTGCGAATGGTGCGTGCCGTGCCCGATGTGCCGACTGCAAAATCCCAGCCGACCGTTTTCAGGCTGCCTGAAATGCGTTGAATTTCCGCCCTTGCGGTGTTTATGGCTGCCTGAAAATTATGCTCACTCACCACGCCGTCAGGAAAAAACCGCACGCTATACGCCACACAGCCCAAAGGCAGACTTTCGGCTGCGGCGGGGCGTGCGGTTTTGCCGATGACAAATTCGGTTGAACCGCCGCCAATATCCACAATCAAGGCTTTGCGTCCGCCAAACGGCAAGGAATGCAACACGCCTGTGTAAATCAAGCGGGCTTCTTCACGCCCTGCGATAATGTCAATTGCAAAGCCCAAAGCGGCTTCGGCATCACGCAAAAAGGGCGAAACATTATTCATCACCCGAAACGAGTTCGTGGCAACGGCTCTAACGCGTTCAGGCGAAAAACCCCGCAAGCGTTCGCCAAACCGCATTAAACAATGCAAGGCTTTTTTGCGTGTTTCGTCTGCGAGATTTTTTTGACTGTCCAAACCCGCCGCCATTCGCACGGTTTCTTTTACAGAATCAACCACTTGCAACGCTCCGTTGGCATTGCGACAAATCTGCAAACGAAAACTATTCGACCCCAAATCCACACAGGCAATTAAATCTTGTTCGGCAATCACAACAATGGACTCTTGTTTTGAATAAAGGGTAGATTATAGACGATTTAAGGCGGGCTTTCAGGCTGCCTGAAACTCTTGCCGTCATTGCGAGCCTGACCAAAGTCAGGCGTGGCAATCTCCTGAAACAGTTTTTAAACGAGCAACAAGCGAGTTTAAAAACTGTTTCAGGGCAGCCTATCCTTAAAAACGGACGCAATATAGTCAAACAACTTCAAAATGTTAAAAACTGTGTCATTGCGAGACAGCCGTAGGGTAGGCAACTTGCCCGCCACGCGTTTCAATATATAATTTTCAGGCAACATACACAGACACGCATAACAATGAAAAGATAAATGTTTTCAATCGATTAAACCGCGTGGGCAACAAGTTACCCACCCTACACTTGCTTGCTAATCAATAATATTTGACCAAGTAATTTTACCGCCAAATATTACATATAAAATTTTAGCAATGGTTATGCCGTATAATAACCAAATACATAATTGAAAAAAATAAGTAATTAGTAATTCAAATTTTGATAATTTGAAATAGAAGTCATCATAATGTCCAAAATACAAAATAACATAACCAAACAAAATACCTGCAAATACACCATAATATGTATTTTTAATGCCGAATATTTTATAATTATTTAAATTTTTTGAATTTTCATACCATACTAACCCTCTCATATTATATTTATTTTTTCCCAATGGTCTTAATTTTCCATTACAGACTGATAATGTTGCAAAAAACAATATGGTTGCATATAATCCAAAGAAAATTAAAGCCAAAAAATTTAATCCACCTAATAAATAAGGTGAAACAGTAAATTTATCGCCTAAATTAGGGATAAAAATGTTTGGTGTAATATATCCTAAAATTTTCCAATTAGTAAAAGATAATAAATTTTCATAAAAGAAAATAACCAAAAACAAAATAAAAGCATATGCAATCATTAAATACATAAGAATATTACCTGCAAACAACAGTTTATTTTCTAACTGTTCTTGCTTTTCGTTAATCTCTTTTTTCTCTTCTACTTATTTGTTAAACCAATAATCATCTTCATACATAATTGATATTCCTATCTAAAATTTATTTTCAGGCAGCCTGAAAGATTTGCGTCCGTTTTGGTGGGCAGGAATGCCCTCCCTATAAGCACCTACGGTGCTTTTGGTGGGTTAGGAAACCCACCCTACGACTATCATCACGCCATTTGCTCCCTTTTCTCATCAATCGCCGTTAATAATTTATGCACAAATCGCAGGCGTTGTAAGGTTTGCGTGGCGTTTGGATAATTTTGATTGTGAAATTCCGCAACTAATTGTTGTTGAATATCACATTTAACTTCTTGAATTTGTTGATTTAATTTATTCACTTTATCAAGTGTTTGGGTGTTTTCCAAATCTTCTCGCCACGCCATTTGCTGCATTAAAAATTCAGGGTCAGCGATATTGTGTTCGTGTGCATTCGCGTCAATGCCGTGTAACGCCAATAAATGCACGCCGCGTTCAATATCATCACGCAACACGCCATACGCCTGATTGATGCTTGCGGTCATCATCATATTTTCCTTTTGATGAAACGCCGACAATCCTGCCGCACGGTCAGGGTGATATTGTGCCGCCAAAACGCGATAGGTTTGTTCTAACGCCGCCAAATCAATCGCATAATCCTGCGGCAGGTGAAAAAGT
Source organism: Neisseriaceae bacterium (assembly GCA_017508845.1). Lineage (GTDB taxonomy): Bacteria > Pseudomonadota > Gammaproteobacteria > Burkholderiales > Neisseriaceae > RGIG9985. Next base: position 14,124 of record JAFWRB010000153.1, read on the forward strand.
GCAAAAAAATCGTTCATTTTTTATCCGTCATTCAATATTTCAGGCTGCCTGAAAATAAATAATTAAATATTATGTATAATTGATTAAATAATATTTAACACCGTGATATGCAGTTATGGTTGCAATCAATAATATCCAACTTAAATATTTCATTGCCGCACCAATAAGAATATTTTTTTCTTTATTCAAATGACCTTCTTCAAATAATTCTTTATAGGCTTCACCATGAAATAAATTATATTCTGACATTTTAACACCTAATTGAATACCTAATTTGCGTTGTTCATCAAGTGATGCTAATTTATGCCAGTCTTCTCTTTTGTAAAAATGAAATAATTTATATACTGCAATAATATTTTCTTTATCTAAAATAAAATTTAATGGAACAAAACGATAACCAGGCACCCCACTTAAACCAGATGTATTTATTGTATGACGGCGAACAGTATCTGTTTCATTATACCCCAAAAAACAACACAGCAATAAAACAAACAACAATAAAAAACCAAATAAACCGCTATCTTTAACCAAATCTTGAATGGTTAAATGCGTTTCAAAAAATAATATAATATTTGCAACTGCACAAATGCTAATAAATAAACCGTATTTTTGAAAAAAATGACCAAATTTTATATTTAATTTGGTTAGGTTATGCCATAATTGCACCACATCTTCATCAGGAATTGAATTAACTCTATCATCGACTTGTTGTTCAAATAATAATCGTTTCTTACCGTCATACATTCGATATATGCCCGAAAATAGCAGAAAAATAAAAAGATACAGCATATTATACTGCCCTAAATGTATTTTATTTGCTAATTCAATCAACCACATTATTATTATTCCTTTAATCAAAATCTTTCAGGCAGCCTGAAAAACCCCAAGCCTATGCTTGGGGTTTTGCATTTTAAGCATAAGTAAGTAACGCCTTGTTAATGATTTCTTTTCTTTGTTTTGTATCTTTGGGCTTTAATAATGATTGCTCATCAACACCTACTTTTTGAGCAAATTGCAATAAGGCTCTGGCTTTAATTGCGGTAAGCAAGGCAATGTGCAAAATGCTGTCGTCCTGTTCTTCTTCGGCTTGCCGTTTTGCTTCTTCAACAAAGCCAATAATGTCTTCTTCGCTTTGAAGATAATCGTAAATCACAAAAGGGGTTGTTTTGATTTCGCTCATTTTATTTGCTCCGCTATTTTGATTGCTCTTTTAATGTCTTCATCTTGTGTGGATTTATCGCCGCCACACAATAAGAAAATCACTTTTTGCCGCCGTATGGTGTAATATACTCGATAACCTTTGCCTATGTCGATTTTCATTTCAGACACGCCACAGCGTAAAGGTCTGTAATTGCCAAAATTACCTTGTTCGGCACGCACCACACGCACGCTAATACTTCTTTGTGCTTGCTTGTCTTTTAAGGTGCTAAACCAAGCATTAAATTCATCTGTCTTTTCAACGGTATATCGCATTTTTTTTTGAGTATTCAATCCGCAATAGTATCAATATTCTACGCTTATTCAGGCAGCCTGAAAACCGTTATAATACACCCACTATGCAAAACGCTTTATCTTTATTAAACAATCTTAATCCCGAACAGTTGCGGGCGGTTACTTTTCCTAATGAATCCGCCTTAATTTTGGCAGGGGCTGGCAGTGGGAAAACGCGGGTTTTAACCACACGCATTGCGTGGCTGCTTGCCACAGGCAGCGTTAGCCCCCATGCGGTTTTGGCGGTTACTTTCACCAATAAAGCCGCCAAAGAAATGGCTCATCGGCTCTCCACAATGGTGTCTGCTAATGTCAAGCAAATGTGGTTAGGCACTTTTCACGGGCTGTGTTGTCGCTTTTTACGCATTCATCATAAAGACGCGAGGCTGCCTGAAAACTTTCGCATTTTGGATTCTGCCGACCAGTTGTCGGTGATTAAACGCTTGCTGAAAGAATGGAATATTGCCGAAAGTTATATCGCCCCCAAAGCCTTGCAGGGCTTTATTAACAGCCATAAAGAAAACGGCTTGCGAGCCAACGCTCTTACTGCCAAAGACGAATATCACCGCCATTTAATCGAGTGTTTTGCTCATTATGATACGCGTTGCCGTGAAGAAGGTGTCGTTGATTTTGCTGAATTATTACTGCGTTGCTACGAAGTTTTGCAAGCGAATGAAGCCTTGCGACAACACTACCAGCAACGCTTTCGCCATATTTTAATTGATGAATTTCAAGACACCAATAAACTGCAATACGCGTGGATTAAACTTTTAGCGGCAGGCGGTGCGGCGGTGTTTGCTGTGGGCGATGATGACCAAAGCATTTACCGCTTTCGTGGAGCAAATGTCGGCAATATGTCGGCTTTATTGAAGGATTTTACAATCAGTGAGCCGATTAAATTAGAACAAAACTATCGCTCACACGGCTATATTTTAAAAGCGGCTAATGCTTTGATTTCTCATAATAAAAATCGCTTGGGTAAAAATTTACGCACCGATAGTGAAGACGGCGAAAAAATCCGCTTTTTGTCTGCTGAAAACGATTATGCCGAAAGCCATTTTGTGATTGATGAAATCAAACAACTTCATCATAATGGTTTGAATTATAACGAAATTGCGGTTTTGTATCGCAATAACGCACAATCTCGTGTTATCGAACAGGAACTCTTTGCCGCCAATTTGCCCTATCGCATTTACGGCGGTTTGCGGTTTTATGAGCGGCAGGAAATCAAGCACGCTTTGGCTTATTTGCGTTTGGCGGTTAATCCGCAGGACAATGACGCATTTTTACGCATTGTCAATGTGCCGCCGCGTGGCATCGGTGCCAAAACCATTGAAAACATTCAATCGAATGCACAGGAGAACGAAATTTCTTATTTTCAGGCAGCCTGCCAAATGGCAGTGCGTTCGCCAAAAATTGCCGCTTTTATTCATATTATCAATGAATTAACAAAACAATCTACCGTTTTAACGCTGCCTGAAATCGTGGAATTAGCGATTGAGAGTAGCCGCTTAATCGAATATTACCAAAGTCAAAAAACTGACCAGCACGAACGCATAGACAATTTGGAAGAACTCATCAACGCCGCAAGGGCGTTTCGTGCGGAAGAAAGCGGTTTTATGGCAATCGAAAACCCCACGCCACAAACCACGCTCACCACATTTTTATCGAATGCGGCGTTAGAAGCGGGCGAACATCAAGCAGGCAACAACACAGACGCGGTGCAACTGATGACCATTCACGCTGCCAAAGGCTTGGAATTTGACAGCGTGTTTTTAACAGGAGCGGAAGAAGGTTTATTTCCGTCCGAATACGCATTAGCCGAAAAAGGCGGCGAAGAAGAAGAACGGCGTTTAATGTATGTTGCGATTACCCGAGCCAAAAAACGCTTATATATTTCCGCAACTCAATATCGGCTATTACACGGACAATCTTTTTATCCTGTGGTATCTCGTTTTGTAGAAGAAATACCCGATGATTTTATTCACGCATTAAGCCCTATTTCTAAAAAAGAAAAAGTGCGACAAGTAAATGATTTTATTCAAAATAACAATCAAAACTTTGACGGCTTTTTTATAGGCGAAAATATCCGCCACGAAAAATTTGGTACAGGTGTAATTATTAACGCCATACAAAAAACAGACGGCTCAACAAATTTATTGATTAACTTCGGAAGTTCAGGAATTAAAGAGTTAAATGCCCATTTTGCCAAAGATAAATTAAGTAAAATATAGTTTTTTATTTTTTCAGGCAACCTGAATTTTAAACCAGTGTCATTGCGAGCCTTGACGCAAGTCAAGGCGTGGCAATCCAGTTGAAAATCGTAGATTTTCAACCAACGCCAAAGGCGTTGTAATGCACGGTTTCTTATACAATAAAGGTAACAGATAAGACTTTCTGCAATGCCGTTAAAACGCCTAACGGCGTTAGCAAATCGCTTTGCGATTTGCGTAGATTGCCACGATTTGAACTTCGTTCAAATCTCGCAATGACACAAGTTTCTTTCAGGCTGCCTGAAAAAATACAACGAGAAACACCACAAAACCCTATGAAACGATTGCCCTTTTTTATTCCTTTTTTTTGTATCGGCATTATTATCTCTTTTGCTTTTGTCAAAGCAAATGCGGTTTTATTTTTGTTTTTTTCGGCGTGTTTTTTATTATTCAGTTTCTTCACCCAAAAAAAATTATTTTTATTATTGACTATTTGTTTTTCTTTATGTTTGGGTATTTCCTATGGATTTTGGCGAACAGAAATAAACCTTTCTCATCGTTTGTCTGTCGAACAAGAAATAACAACGCAAAAACTCAATATTCAAATTATTTCCACACCAGAAAAATTCAATCAATATACACGATTTTATGGTAAAGTCTTGGATAAAAATCAAAAAATTCACACGGTTTTATTTTCTGATTACCACAATCAACAATGGCAAAAAGGCGAAATTTGGCAAATAAACACGCGTTTAACACCGCCTATCGGTATATTAAACACATCAGGCTTTAATCGTGAAGCGTGGGCATTGGCAAATCAAATTGACGCTTTTGGTAGTGTCAGAAAAAATAGACAATTAGTGAAAAAAAATTCATCTTTTCATTTACCTGATTTTCGTGAAAAAACTTTACAACGCATTCACCAAGTCGGTGAAAATTATCCACAAGGAAGTGCCTTAATTGCTGCTTTAACCATAGGCAAAACTGAATATTTAACACAACAAAACTGGCAAGATTTACGAAATTTAGGCATTACCCATTTAGTCAGCATTTCAGGTTTGCATATCGGCGGAGTAGCAGGTTTAACCGCATTGTTTTGTTTGTTTTTAATTAAAAAAATAAATTATTATTTCAATTATTTACCTACTCGTTCGCCTAAAATTATGTCCGTTATTTTGGGTTTATTTGCAGCCACAATTTATGCTTATTTATCAGGTTTTTCTATTCCCACACAAAGAAGTTTAATGATGATTGTGATATTAGCTCTATCTTTAATCTTAAAAAAATATTTGAGCATTTGGACAATTTGGCAAATTGCATTAATGATTATATTACTGATTAACCCAACTGCTGTATTAACCATAGGTTTTTGGTTATCGTTTGGTTTAACTTACGCCATTATTTTTTATATGAATCATCGCATAAGAAAACAAAAAAATAATAAAATTAATTCATTTATCAAAATGCAATATGCTGCCATTATTGCGTCTATTGTGCCTTTGGCATTATTTTTTGCATCTTTTCCACTTGCGTCCCCTATTGCCAATACTATTTTTATTCCTTTATTTTCCATTATTTTGGTACCCTTATCTTTATTTGCTTTAATTTGTCCATTTGATTTTCCCTTATATTGTGCTGTTTTTTTAGCAGAATACACAATAAACACCATTCATTTTATGGCAGAATTTTCACCTATATTACCTATTGCCAAATCCCCTATTTTTTGGATTATTTTAAGTAGCATTGCCACTATTATTTTATTACTACCACGCGGTTTTTATTTACACTTTTGGGCAAGTATTATATTGATTATTTTTATCTTTTTTCCTAATAAAAGGCTGCCTGAAACAAAATTTCAAGCCACTATTTACGATGTCGGACAAGGTTTATCGGTGTTGATTCAAACACAAAATCATTCCATATTATTTGACACAGGCAAAGAAAATACGGTTTATTCTTTAATTTCATCGCTTTATGCAGACAATGTCAAAAATTTAGATATGCTTGTTTTATCGCATAATGATAATGACCACGACGGTGGCAGAAATGCCATTCGGGCAGCCTTTAAGCCTAAAACCATTGTTGCAGGCGAAACAAACGCTTACGATTTCCCTGTAACACACTGCACAGGCGGCAGTTCGTGGCAATTAGACGGCGTTTGGTTTGAATGGCTCACCCCCGTTTTGCCCAATGAAAACGCAACAGGCAACGACAAAAGTTGCGTTTTGCGTGTGGTAGCAAACGGTTACGCCTTGCTGATTACAGGCGATTTAAGCCAAAAATACGAACAAAAATTAGTCGCACAATATGGTGACAACTTATATTCACAAGCCTTAATTTTAGGGCATCACGGCAGCAAAACTTCATCATCAAGCCAGTTTTTGGATAGCGTTCAGCCCGATTACGCCATTGTATCTGCCCATTTTGCAAACGCTTATTTTCACCCGCACCCAAGCGTTTTAAAACGCTTAAATCTGCGTAATATTGCCGTTTATCGCACCGATTATCAAGGTGCATTGCATCTTTCCACGCATTCAGGCAGCCTGAAAATAGAACCAGTTAAAACCTATCGCCCCTACTGGCAGCAAAAGCCCATAATCGTTTCAGAATAAAATTATACTGCGTTTATTTGCCTTGCCGTATTATCTATACTGTCTGCATCTCATTGCCTTGTCTGCTTTTATTCTGAAACGACCGCATTTTCCATTTAAAAAATTAAATATATAAATTTAGTTATTATTAGGCCCATAATCTGTCGTAGATAGACTTATTTATTCTTGTAAAAACAAATAGTTATATTCATATTTGCACTGTATAAAATGTATTTTGTCTGTGGAAAATTGTGGATAACTTGGCTGATTTTAAATGACGCTGTGGATAAGTGGATAGTGCGAGCAAGATATACACAGAAATTTGTGAATAGAAATGGTTAAACTGTTTTCTTGTGTTTTCAAGCTGCCTGAAAAATATTTAATTTATTGTCATTACTCTATTTTTTATTGCCACACGGATTCGGAATGGCTCACGCCATTCCTTTAAATTTTGTTTTAAAGGTTTTCCGTTAGGAAAACCGAATCCGTGTGACGTTTAAAAATCTATCCATTCAGGCAGCCTGAAAAATACTTTGCGAAAAACAAAAAACTTTTTCAGGCAGCCTGAAAGGTTTAAAATAGCCCTTTTTGACTTCCCAAGCAAACGGACAATCACTATGAAAATGACTTCTAAACTCACACAGCAATACGGCATGGCGGTTGCCGACACTATTTTGGCGGGTTTTAATCGCCACTACACGATGTTTCGAGCGGTGTCGAGCCAAGCCAAAGGGTTGTTTGAAGCAGGCGATTGGCACGGCATTCAACGCTTGATTTCCGACCGCATTCGTATGTATGACGACCGAGTTTCGGAAGCCGTAGAAGTATTGCGGCGAGAATTTGCCGCCAATGTGCTAACCGAAGAAGTTTGGGAGCACGCCAAAACGGTATATATTGCATTATTGGTTAATCATAAGCAACCTGAATTAGCAGAAACTTTTTTTAATTCGGTTTCCACTAAAATTTTAGATAAAGAATATTATAACAATCGTTTTATTTTTGTGAAACCTGCTTTATCAACTGAATACATAGAATCCGAAACAGGTACATTTCGTACTTTTTATCCCAGTACCGATGGTTTAAGAGGCTGCCTGAAAAATGTTTTAGACCATTTTCATTGGCGTATTCCATTTGCTCATAAAGTGCGGGATATTGCCAATATTTTGCGTGCGGCTAAAAAATATTTTGCTGATAAATGGCCATTAACTGAAATGAATATGCATGTTCAAGTTTTGCATTCGGCTTTTTATCGCAATAAAGCCGCTTATATTTTTGGACAAATCATCAATGGACACGATAAAAACCCCTTTGCTTTATCGATTGTACATAATCGACAAGGTAAATTAGTGGTTGATGCAGCATTGTTTGAAGCACGACAAATTGGCGTATTGTTTTCATTTGCACGGGCGTATTTTTTAGTAGAAATGGATGTACCGTCTGCGTATGTGCGGTTTCTACAACAAATGTTGCCAATGCGGGATAAATCTGACCTATATACAATGTTAGGTTTGCAAAAACAAAGTAAAAATATTTTCTGGCGAGAATTTTTACAACACTTGCGTTATTCAGAAGATAAATTTATATTAGCACCAGGCGTTAAAGGTTTGGTAATGAGTGTATTCACTTTACCGTCTTTTCCTTTTGTATTTAAAATTATTAAAGATACATTTGGACACAATAAAGATTTTGATAAAGAATATGTGCGACAAAAATATCTTTTGGTTAAAAAACATGACCGCGTTGGCAGAATGGCAGATACTTTGGAATATTCCAATGTAGTATTACCCAAAGAACGCTGTTCAGAAGAAATGTTAGAAGAATTACGCACGCTCTCGCCATCTAATTTGGAAGAGAAAGATGATGTTATTGTAATTAAGCATTGTTATATTGAAAGGCGACTTAAACCTTTAAATATTTATATGCAAAAAGCAACCATCAAAGAAAAAGCCGATGCGGTGATTGATTACGGCAACGCCTTAAAAGAATTAGCCACAGCCAATATTTTTCCAGGCGATATGTTGTATAAAAATTTTGGCGTAACACGATTTGGGCGGGTAATTTTTTATGATTATGACGAAATTGAATATATGACCGATTGCAATTTTCGCCAAATTCCCGAAGCCCCTAATCCTGAATACGAAATGTCGGACGAGATTTGGTATCCTGTGGAAAAAGGTGATGTTTTTCCAGAAGAATTTGGTACTTTTCTTTTGGGCGAACCCGATGTACGCAAAGTATTTTTGGAGCACCACAGGGAATTACTCACGCCTGAATTTTGGCAAGAAAAAAAGGAACGCATTTTAAATGGTATGGTTGATGACTTTTTTCCCTATCCGCAATCGGTGCGTTTTAAGCCGTCCGCCCGTCAAAAAGGTTTGCCTGAAAACGCAGATGCATAAAGAGAGTATGTGATATGACAGAAGAAAATAACGATTATGCAGTTGAAATGAAAGGCAAAAACGGCGTTGTGCGTATTATTAACGCTTGCCGTTATTCTGCACAAGGTTTTCAGGCAGCCTTCAAAAATGAAGCGGCGTTTCGGCAACTTGTTTTGTTAAATGCCATTTCTATCCCATTGATTTTATTTATAGATTTTGATGCTATTGTCAAAATGATTTTGCTGTTTGCCACAATGCTGACCTTAATCGTTGAATTATTCAACACAGCGATTGAAGCAATTGTGGATAGGGTTTCGTTGGAAAAACACCCCCTATCCAAAATTGCCAAAGACACGGGCTCAGCAGCACAAACAATGGCGTTGTCAATTCTAAGCGTTATGTGGCTTGTGGCGTTATGGGATTATTTTGATTAGTTTCAGGCAGCCTGAAAAATCAAAATAAAAGCAGACGGCATTTTAACCGTCTGTTTTTTATATATAAAATAAACTATTGCAATCTGGCACGGAATACCACACGGCCGTGGAATGAACCCACTTCGCAGGTAAATGTGCCGCCAGATTGCGGACGACGGTCATAGTAACTGTGTAAATCGGTAATGCGGCGATGACCTTCTTTTTGTGCGGTTTGTCGCATTTTCGCTAACACATTGATGAATGCGCGTTCGCACGATTTTTCATCGCCTGTATGAAAGCGTTTAGCCGCTTGGCGTGTGGTGCGATAGGCTTTGGCATTGCCGCCGCCACCGCCAAACGAAACAGGCATACCGCCTAATACTTCACGGGCTTCGGCGGTATTCAAAATTTGAGCACCGCTACATTGATACAATATTTTTCTGCCTTTTTTAGCCGTGTTTTCTCTTAACAAGCGGCACGCACCCGAATGCGGATATTTTTGAGCATTTTGTGCGTCTGCACTTTCGTATTGTGTTGATGAAGATTGCGTGGTTGGTGCGTTGTCGTCAGTGGCACAAGCCGATAAAACCACTGCGGATACCAAAAGTAAAGCCCACTTTTTCATAATATTGTCCTTTTTCAGGTTAAAAAAGATGTTTAAATTGTAATGAATTTTTGTGTTTGATAGGTAACTTTTTTATATTTTTACCACTTTTCAGGCAGCCTGAAAGAGATTTTATCTATTTCATTCTCGCATAACGATTTCTATCGGTTATAATTTACCGTTTGAATAAACGATATTTTTCAGTCGATGCACGCCACATTTAACATTGTTCAATATCAAGCCGTTTCAAACAAATTGACGGACGACACGGCGTGGCGTTTGTGGGCAGAAAATGCCTTGAATGTTGCTGATTTGCCTGAAACAAAACCTGCTGTGGCGTTTTTGCCAGCCATTTTGCGGCGGCGTTTGGATTTGTTATCGCGTCTAATGTTTCAGGCAGCCTTTCATTTGGCAGATGATTTGGGCGATTATCCTGTGGTGTTTGTGTCGCATGACGGCGAAATTAACCGCAGTTTTGAGATGTATGTTTCGCTTTTGAAAGACGCTATGGTGTCGCCGAATTCGTTTTCCTTGTCGGTGCATAATGCGGCGGCTGGGCAGTGGTCTTTGGTGCGGCAGTTTATGGGCGAAACAGTGGCGTTAGCCGCTCGCCGAGATGGTTTTGAATGTGGCGTAATGGAAAGCGTGTCTATGTTAAATGACGGCTACGAGCGGGTTTTGTTGATTGTTGCCGATAATCCCTTATCTGCCGAATTTAGCGTAACGCCTTATATTCGAGCACCATTTGCGTATGCTTGGGCGGGCATTTTGGAAAAAGGCGATGATTATTCGCTGTCGTTTGAACCTGCCCAAAATATCGATGACGGCATTTACTGGGGGGCGTTAAATTTTATTCGAGCCGAAAAACAAGGCAAAAAATCGTTTGAAAATAAATATTTAAGTGGAAACTGGCAGTGGCAGATAAGGCGTTGATTTTATTTCAGGCTGCCTGAAATTGAACACAAAGTGAAATAAAAATGCGTGATTTGAATGTCAATCGACTATACCGCCTATTTAGCACAGGTTTAGGTTTTATCATTTTTGGTGTGGCAGGTTTTTTATTTCAGTTTGTGCTTTTGCCTTACACCTTAAACGGCACCGCAGGCAATTTAGAGCGACAAAAAAAAGCACGCAAAATGGTTTCGGCTTCGTGGCGGTTTTTTACAGGTTATTTAACTAAATCAGGCACTTGTGCGGCAAGTTTTCACGGCTTTGAACGCTTGGGAAAACAAGGACAAGTCATTTTATGCAATCACCCGTCTTTGTTAGATGTGGTTTTTATGATAAGCAGGTTGCCCGAAATTAACTGCTTGATTAAGCAAGATTTACAAAAAAATCCTGTGATGAGAGCACAAATTAAAGCCTGCGGTTACATTCCGAATAGCGAAGATTTGGATTTTATTGATAAAATTAACGATGTGCTACTGCAAGAATGTCTGCTGGTTTTTCCCGAAGGCACACGCACAAAAGAAGGCAAACCCATTGAATTTGGTCGCGGTGCGGTGTCGTTAGGCTTACGCAGTGCCAAAGTAATTACCCCTGTGGTGATTAAAATGAACCCGCCTAACTGGAAGAAAAATCAGCCGTGGTATCATATTCCTGCTAAAAAACCTGTGTATGAATTTATTGTGGGCGATGACATTAATCCGCAAGACTGGTTACGCGAAAAACCTTTGCCGATTGCCGCTCGCCGCCTGAACGAATATTTACAAACTTACTTTAACGAAAGAGTACAACAATGAACGAATTGTGCGAACAAATCAAAGCGTTGATTATCGACTCGCTAAACTTGGAAGACTTAACCCCTGCCGATATTGACAATGACGCACCGCTGTTTGGCGATGACGGTTTGGGTTTGGATTCGGTTGATGCTTTGGAATTAGGCTTGGCAGTGCAAAAACACTTCGATTTTCGCATTGAAGCCAATAACACCGAATTACGCGACAGTTTTGCAAGCGTTACGGCGTTAGCAAATTATATTAAGAAAATCAAGGGATTATAAAATGATTACCGAACAAGAAATTCGCAAATTATTGTATGATGCATTAGAAAACTTGTTTGAAATTGACCCTGCCAAAATTCAAGGCACGGCGAATTTGTATGAAGATTTGGAAATCGACAGCATTGACGCGATTGACCTGCTTGACCACATTAAACGCCAAACAGGGCATAAATTGCAAGCGGAAGATTTTCGTGCCGTGCGAACGATTGACGATGTTGTGGCAGCGGTTATGAAAAAAGCCCAAGAGAGCGAACAGTGAAAATCTTTGCCGCCGTTTTATTAGGCATTGCCAGCGTTATTTATCCATTTTTGTGGTATTTTGGCAGAAATGCAGACGGCGGTTTTTTGTGGCTTGCCATTTTTATGGCAAGTTTATGGGTGATGCGTGCGGTATTCAAAAAAGAAAAATCACATAAGATTTTTTCTTTTTTTATTGCCTTATTTTTTATTGTGTTATTTATTTTCAGGCAGCCTGAAATAATGTATTGGTATCCTGTTTTAATGAATGGGATAATGCTCATTATATTTGGCATTAGTTTATTTTCCAAACAAAGTTTAATCGAAAGAATCGCCCGTTTGCAAAATCCAGATTTACCTGAAAAAGGTGTTGTTTATACAAGAAAAATCACGCAAATTTGGTGCGGTTTTTTTATTATCAACGGTATGATTGCCGCATTATTGATAATATTCAAGCAATTTGAATTATGGGCAATATATACAGGTATCATTTCTTATATAATTATGGGGCTGTTATTAGGCGGTGAGTGGCTTTATCGAAAAAAGGTTTTAAAGTTATAATTTTCAGGCTGCTAAAAAAGGATAAATCAATATGAAACTTGCTGCCATTATTCCTCATTACCGTCATATCAAAACCCTGCCCCAAGTGATTGACGCTTTACAAAAAGAAAATATCCCTGTTTTTGTGGTTGATGACGGTTCGGGCGATGAATATCAAGACGCATTAAATAATATAGAACAACAATATGCAATCAATCTGTTCAGGCTGCCTGAAAACAAGGGTAAGGGTTTTGCGGTTAAATATGGTATTGAAGAAATGAAAAAACAAGGTTTTTCTCATTCACTTCAAATAGATGCAGACGCTCAACACGAATTTAATGCTATTCGCAAATTAAAAGACGCTTGCCAAAATAATTCAAACGCTTTAATTTGTGCTAATCCGATTTATGGCAAAGATGCACCCAAGTCGCGATTATATGGTCGCAAAATCACGAACTTTTGGAATGTATTGCATACCTTTTCATTTTCTATTAAAGATGGCTTATGCGGTTTTCGTATTTATCCTATTGATAATTTTTTAAGCACTTGCCAAAAAGAAACAGTCGGTAATGGTATGGATTTTGATAATGAAATTTTAATCAGAATGTATCGTAAAAAAATGCCGATTATTTGGATAGATACGCCTGTTACTTATCAAGATAATGGCATTTCGCATTTTAAAATGTGGCAAGATAATATTAAAATATCTAAAATGCACGCACGGTTATTTTTAAGTCATTTTTTTAATTTATTTAGGCATAAAAAATGAATCACACACATTGGTCGCAAAAAAAAGAACGGGGTAATTTATTCTTTTTACGCATAACACTGTTATTAGTGCAATATACCCCTTTATTTTTTGTACGCTTTATTGCGTTTTTTGTGTGTTTGTATTTTTATTTAACTTCTCAATCTGCCAGAAATAATATTAAAAATTATCAAAAACACTTAAAAAATCAATTTCCCAAAACGCCTTTACCTAAAATAATGCCTGTTTATCGGCAATTTATTCAATTTGGTATTGCCATTGCCGACCGTTTTGCCGCTTGGCAAAATAAAATTCCGCCCGAACGCTTAATTTATGACGACCCTGATAATTTATTTAATCATATTCAACAAAATCAAGGGCGTGGCGAAATTTTTGTGTGTTCGCATTTGGGCAATGTGGAAATGGTGCGGTGTTTTGCTCGTTACTGGTTGCCCGATTTGAAAATGAATGTGTTGATGCACGGCAAAAATGCGGCAAAAATCAATCAAGCCCTAAAACAAGCAGGGGCGGAAGATATGCGTGTGGTGCAAGTTGCCGATTTGGACGCGGCACAAATGTTGGACTTATCACGACGCTTGGACGCAGGCGAATGGATTGTGATTGCGGCTGACCGCACCGCACCTAATGAGAACAGCAAAACCGTTGCCGTGCCATTTTTGGGCGAAAAAGCCCTTTTTCCACAAGGAGCGTGGCTAATGGCACTGCTATTAAAATCGCCTGTGTCGTTGTTGTTTGCGGTGAAAAAAAACAAGCAATATCAATTATATTTACGCCATTTTGCCGATATTCCGCCAAGCGTATCAGGCAAAAAACGGCAGGAATATATCGAGCAGACGGCTCAAAAATATGCCACAATTTTGGCTGAATTTGCGGCGGAATATCCTTTGCAGTGGTTTAATTTTCACGATTTTTGGCAAGAAAAACAATTAGTTAAGGACTAAACAATGAAACAACATATCTATTGTCGTCATTTTTTTGAATGTGATATTCCTTTTTTTGATGTCGATGCACTCAATGTGGCGTGGCACGGTAATTATGTGAAATATTTTGAAATGGCGCGTTGTGCTTTTTTGAACGAAATTGCTCATAATTACAATGATATGCGAGAAGACGGTTTTTGCTATCCGATTGTGAAATTGCAAGTCAAATATATGCGACCTGCTCGTTTTGGGCAGAAAATTCGCATTGAAACGCAATTAGTTGATTTTGAAAGTAAATTAGTGTTTAACTACACCATTTCGGACATTGATACAGGCGAAAAATTAACGCGTGCCACCACCGAACAAGTTGCCATTCGCATTGATAATCAAGAAACACAATTTGTGATTCCTGACGCTTTGCAACAAGCGATTAAGCAATATCAAGGGTTTCAGGCGGTTAGCAGTGAGAAGTGAGCAGTTGTTTGGTTTTGCCTTGTCAGGTAAAACAGATTGTTTTGAGATAACGCTTCGATTTTATTTCAGGCAGCCTGAAACGAAGTTCAACGAGCGAAAGCGAAGTTAAAACAAAATCGAGGCGTTATCGAAATCTAATCCGTTTTGCTGTCAGGTAAAACATAGAATACAACTACTCACCCCTGTAACATTTGCAATAACGCATCTTCGCTAATCACTGTAACGCCTAATGCTTGGGCTTTTTCTAATTTGCTGCCAGCAGCCTCGCCTGCTACGACAAAGTGCGTTTTTTTGGACACGCTACCTGAAACTTTGCCACCTGCGTTTTCTATCATTTCTCGGGCTTGTTCGCGTTTTAAAGAAGGCAGTGTGCCTGTTAAAACAAAGGTTTTGCCCGCAATTTGGTTGTTGTTTTGTGCATTTTCTTCGCCAATTTCGTTTGTTATGTTTTGGCAATAGGCAAAAATGTGTTTTAATTGTGTTATATTTTCAGGCAGCCTAATGTAATTGTTCCATATTTCAGGAAATATTGAATGAGTTTTGCATAGTTTTTCAGGATTTTTTTCTGCTATTTCCCAAAGTTCAGCGGCTTTTTTTTCGCTCAAACTGTCTATTAAATGAAATAACCAGTTCTGTGGTTGTAAGCAATTTTTTATTTTAATAGACGGCTGTTTTTCTTGTGGTATAACGCTTGCATTTAATAATAATTCGGTTTGTTGTTCGTTTTTGAAAAAACGATAAATAGATTGAGCCGAAGTTTCACCTATATCGGGCAAAGATTTTAATATACACAAAGGGGCATTTTTTAGGTTTTGCAATGTGCCAAAATATTCTGCCAAAGTTTTGGCAGTTTTTTCACCGATATGACGAATACCTAATGCAAAAATCAATCGTGATAAAGGCGGATTTTTGCTGTTTTCAATGCCTGATAAAATATTTTCTGCCCATTTTACGGCTTGACTATCAATATTTTTAATTTTTTGTAAGTCATTGATAGTTATTTGATAAATATCAGCAAAGTTATTCAAAACACCTGAAAGAATCAAATCTTCAATATATTTATCGCCTAATTTATCAATATTCATCGCTTTGCGTGATGCAAAATGAATAAACGATTGTGTTTTTTGTGCCGAACACAAAATACCGCCTGTGCAACGAAATACCGCTTCATCTTCTTCTCTTTCTAATGTACTACCACAAATAGGGCATTTTTCAGGCAGCCTGAAAGGTACGGTATGATTAGGGCGGCGTTCTAATACCACAGAAACCACTTCGGGAATCACATCACCTGCACGGCGGATAATCACGGTACCGCCTATGCGAATATCCTTTCGTTCTATTTCGTCTTGATTGTGAAGCGTGGCATTAGAAACCATTACCCCAGATACGGCAACAGGTTCTAATCGAGCCACTGGTGTGGCTGCTCCCGTTCTGCCGATTTGAATTTCAATGTCTTTTAACACCGTCATCACTTCTTGGGCAGGAAATTTATGGGCAATCGCCCATCGCGGTGTGCGTTCGCGAAAACCTAATTCTTTTTGTTGTTGTATTGAATTGACTTTAATCACCACGCCGTCAATATCGTAGGCTAATTCATCTCTAATTTTTGCAATATATTCATAGTGTTGCAAAATTTTATCGATATTGCCTATGGCGGTTAATTTTTCATCGGGAACAGGCAAGCCTAATTGTTTTAATAATTGTAATTCGTTTTCATGCGTTAAGGGTGCAGGAATGCCGTCAATTTGGGCAATGGCATAAGCAAAAAAGTTCAAATTTCGCTCGGCGGTAATGGCAGGATTTAACTGCCGCAAACTGCCTGCCGCCGCATTGCGACAATTTGCCGCAGGCTTAAACGGCTTGGGTTCAAATACCAAGCCTTTTTTCACAGCGTCTTTTTTTTGCTTGGCTTGTTTTTCTTCGTGGTCAAGCAATAATTTTTCATTTAAACGATTAAAATCGTCCTTAAACATTAGCACTTCGCCACGCACTTCTAATAATGTAGGAATATGATTATTTTCATGCGTGCTAAATAAATCATCTTGAATAGTGTTTTCAGGCTGCCTGAAAACATTTAATTTTTGTGGTATTGTTTTTATTGTTTTGATATTATTGGTAATATCTTCTCCTGTTTCTCCATCTCCACGCGTGGCTGCTTGAATTAAAACACCGTTTTTATATATTAAAGAAACCGCCAAACCATCAAATTTAGGCTCGGCAAAATATTGATACGCTTCTTGCAAATTGTCTTGAATAGACTGATTAAACGCAAACATTTCCGTATGATTAAAAACGCCATTGTCAATTGGCGAAAACGCATTGGCTAATGACAACATGGGCACTTGGTGCTTGACTTTGGCAAAACCCGCCGCTGCCTTTGCTCCCACTTTGTGCGTAGGGCTGTGAGCCAGCCTTAACGCAGGATACGCCGCTTCTAACGCTTCTAATTCACGAAACAAGCGGTCATATTCTTCGTCTGTAATCAAAGGGTTATCATCACGATAATACGCGTCAGCATAACGATTAAGTTGCTCCGTTAAGTCTTTGATTTGTTGTGCAATATCTTGTTCGTTCATAGTCGTTTAAGGCAGCCTGAAAAATGGTATTGTAAAGGCATAAACGAGTATAATAAAGCCATTTTTAAATTTGCCGTGCTACTCACAATGAACTCGATTGACCTATTTTTTGCCCAAGTTCCTGTTTTATCGACTTTAACGCAACGCTTGCGGGAAGAAAAACACACCGCTGTGGCTTTGTATGCACACAATGCGGTGCTTTTTACAGCCGCTTTGGCGGCGGTTTGGCGGGCAGGGGCGGAAGTGTTTTTATTGCCTAATTTATCAGCGTCTTCTTTTGAGTGGGGCAAGCAAAATCGGTGCGTTTTTTTGTCAGACAGCGATATTATTGCAGGCGTTTGGCGGATTGATAAAATGCCGACTGAAAAACAGTGCAATAACAATATCTTGCCTGACGCTCGCTTGTGGCTAAAAACTTCGGGTTCATCGGGCGAGCCGAAAATTGTGGGCAAAACCGCAGGGCAAATGGTGAGCGAAGCACTGGCTCTAAAAGCCACGCTCCCTGAAAAATGGCAGGGCAAAAAAGCCGTGTCGAGCGTGTCGCCGCAACATTTGTACGGCTTGACTTTCCGCATTTTTACAGGCTTGGCAATGGGTTGGGTTTTGGACGAATATCAGCAAATGTATCCCGAAGATTTAGCCGCCGCCAGTGATTCACCCTGTGTGTGGATTGCGTCCCCAGCCTTACTCAAACGCTTGGACGCACAAATCGACCGCATTGTGGGCTTAAATACTGTGCAGGGCATTATTAGTGCAGGCGGTATGATGCCT
>JAFWRB010000154.1 GCA_017508845.1 Neisseriaceae bacterium
GCCGTTGCTATGCAACGGCTCGTAATGACAGTATCTTTTTTTGTATGGCGTTTTTTTCCCCTGCATAAGAAGTGCCGCCCCTGCATGGGAAATGCCACCCCTGCACGGGAAGTGCTTTCAGGCTGCCTGAAAGGCTTTTTGCATTGCCTTGTTTTAGCGTATTATTTATACTCTCTGCAACAAATTGCCTATTATTGTTTTGAATTGATGAAACGCCTATTTTATTTTCTACTCGCCCTATTACCTGCCTTGATTGCGGCGGCGTTGTTGTTTTTGGGTTTTGCCAAAATCGACACCGCTATGTCGTCTTTATTGCCGCAAAATTTAGCAGAAAATTCTGTTTTTCGGGCTGTGGAAGATGCTCAAAATCGCCGCTTAAATGAAACGGCAATCGTTTTAGTGGGAGCAGAAAATCCGCAGCAAGCATTTGAAAATGCTGGGCAAATTGCAGATTTATGGCGGCAAAGCGGTTTGTTTGATCAAGTGGAAAATACGCTGCACATCAATATTGACGATTTAACGGCTATCAATCAACAAATGGGTGTGGCACTTTTGCCTGATTATCAGGCGGAATTATTGCTTCATAATCCTGATGAATATTTTCAAGAATATGCACAAGATTTACTCAATCCTTTTTCAGGTAGCCTAATTTCGTCGTCAGAAGACTGGTTAGGATTCTCTCGTTTCTTATCGCAAAAACAAAGGCTTAATCAGTTAAACTGGTCAGCAGAATATAATGCTTTATATTCGGAATATGAAAATAAAACTTGGGTTTGGGTGCGTGCTGTGCCGAATAAAAAAGCCATTGCTCACATACCACAATTATTGCAAGAAACAAAAAATTTAGCACAAAAACAAGGGGTTGAAATTGCGGTGTCGGGCGGTATTTTTTTTGCTGCCGACAGCAAACAAAAAGCCGAACAAGAAAGCAAGATTATGTCTGCTGTGGGGCTGACGCTGACTTTCGCTTTTTTGCTGTGGGCATTTCGCACGCCACGCATTTTGGCATTAAGTGTGGTGTTAGTGGCGGGCATTAGCACAGGTTTGGCGGTGTCGTTAGCGGTTTTTTCTACCGTGCATATATTAACAATCGTAGTCGGCACTTCTTTGGTGGGCGTTTTGGTTGATTTTCCCCTACACGGTTTGTCTGCGTCATTGTTCAGGCAGCCTGAAAATAAATGGCATACCCAAAACAGCATACGAAAATTGTTGCCCACATTTGCTATAAGTTTATGCATTACTGCCGCAGGCTATTTAATGCTACTCATCGCACCACTCGCCCTACTCAAACAAACTGCCGTGTTTTCGGTTGCCGCCCTATTCGGTGCATTTTTGACCACTCTTTTTCTTCTGCCCGAATTTTTACGCCACTATCAACCACGCACAACCCATTTTACGCATTTGGCAAATTTTTTATCAAATAATATCAATCGCTTACCTTTACTATGGATAAGTTTAATTTGCGGCATATTTTTGTCTATCGGCATTGCCAAAAGCCACTGGCAAGACGATATTCGGCAATGGGTTGTTTTGCCTGATGACCTATTGCAACAAACCGTCAAAGTGGCTCAAATATCGGGCATAGAACAAAACGCACAAAATTTAATTATTCAAGCCGATAGTGAAGATAAGTTGTTGAATTTAAGCAAAAATATTTCCGAACAAATCGCTGATTTTGCCGACACACAAGGTTTGCACGAGTGGATTTTATCTACCCAAAAACAACAACAAATCAAGCAACATTTACTTGATTTAAGCAAACAAGGCAAATCGTTTGACGCAATGACGGCAGTGGGTATTAGCCCTGAAATAGTGCAACAAGCCATGCAAGATACCGCCCAAAAACCCGACATAAATCTTTCAGGCAGCCTGAAAACCCATTTAGGATACGCGTGGCAACATTTGTATATCGGCAAAATCGATAATCAATATATTGCATTGATGAATTTATCGAATATTCGCGATATTTCGGCAATAGAAAATATTGTAAAAACAAAGCCTTGTAATCAAAATGCTTGCGTGCATTTAATTGATAAAAGACAAGAACTTAATCAACAATTTGCCCACATTCGCAACTTAACCGCTTATTTAAAAATAGCGTCCTTTGTGCTGGCGTTTTTGGTTTTGTGGGTTGTGTTTGGCAAACGAAAAAGCCTCATCATCATCACACCGCCCACGCTTGCTGTGCTTGCCACAATCGGCGTTTTAGGCTGGCTGCAAACGCCCATCGGCTTATTTGCTATGTTTGGCTTATTGCTATCGTCCGCAGTCGGCATAGACTACACCGTTTATGCCGTCAATGCCCCAGAACAACCTGCCGTTAAAGTAGGCGGCATTACATTAGCCGCCACAACCACTGCCCTATCCTTTGGCTTATTGTCATTCAGCCAAACCCCTGCCGTTGCCACATTCGGCTTATCCGTTGCCATTGCCGTCGTGTTTAACTGGATAATCACCGTGTGTTTGCTTTCAGGCTGCCTGAAATACATATAACCATTTGAATAATATAATCAATTCAAAATTTTATTGAATATTTTTCACCCCACGCAAGTTGTAAATCATTTATCATTACGGCTTGATAAAACTATTTCAGGCTGCCTGAAACCGAAATGATGACCCCTTTTGTTCCTTTACGCTTACATTCTGAATTTTCTTTAACAGACGGTACCATTCGTGTGGGTGAGGCGGTGTCGTTTGCGGCAAAGCAGGGTTTTCCTGCTGTGGCTTTGACGGACGCAATGAATATGTTTGCGGCGGTGAAGTTTTATAAAGAGTGTCGCAAAAAGGGGATTGTGCCGATTTTTGGTGTGGATTGTTTGATGACGCCGTCTAACGATAAAGAAGAGCCTACTCGTTTGTTATTATTAGCAAAAAATCACAATGGTTATTTGCGTTTGTGCGAATTTTTAACCGCCGCTTACACCGATGAAAATCGTTTTGATGACGCACAAATCTCGTGGCAAATGCTTGAAAATGCCGACCGCTCTGGGCTAATTTGTCTGTCAGGCGGCATTCACAGCGAGATTGCGGGGTTTTTGTTAAAGGATAAATTTGATTTAGCCAAATCGTCCGCTCAAAAACTATCCGCCCTATTTCCGAATTCGTTTTATTTAGAATTACAGCAACTGCCTGAATATACGGGCAATTTTGCCGATTTTGAAAGCAAACGCTTTAATGAAATTCAAGGGCAATATAAAACCGTTTTTTCAGGCTGCCTGAAACTTGCCGCCGAATTAGATTTACCGCCTGTGGCAACGCACCCTGCTCAATTTATGACAGCAGACGATTTTGTAGCACACGAAACCCGTGTGTGTATTGCCTCAGGCGACTCTTTGGCAGACCCAAAACGAGTACGGCATTTTCACCCATCACAATACTTTTTGTCGTATGATGAAATTCAAACACTCTTCAAAGATATTCCAGAAGCCATTGAAAATACAGTAGAAATTGCCAAACGCTGTGCAACCGAAATTGATTTAGGCAATCACTATTTGCCGCTTTTCCCCACACCTGACGGTGTTTCTTTGGACGATTTTTTACGCCAACAATCACAAACTGGTTTAGAAGAACGATTAAAAATCTTGTATCCTAACGAAGAAGAACGCTTGCAAAGGCTACCTGAATACCAAAATCGTTTGAATTATGAATTAGATATTATTATTCAAATGGGTTTTCCAGGTTATTTTCTGATTGTGGCAGACTTTATTAACTGGGCGAAAAATAATGGCTGTCCTGTGGGTCCAGGTCGGGGTTCGGGTGCGGGTTCGCTTGTGGCCTATTCCTTAAAAATCACCGATTTAGACCCATTGCGTTATGCCCTACTTTTCGAGAGATTTCTCAATCCTGAACGGGTGTCTATGCCCGACTTTGATGTGGATTTCTGCACCAACAACCGCGACCGTGTGATTGATTATGTGCGGCATAAATACGGCGAAAATGCGGTGAGCCAAATTGTTACTTTCGGCACGCTGTCGAGTAAAGCAGTCATTCGTGATGTGGGGCGGGTTTTGGACTTGTCGTTTGGTTTGTGCGATAAACTCTCCAAACTCATTCCATTAGAAGCCAACAAGCCCTTGCCGCTTGCCAAAGCCATGGAAGTGGAACCCTTAATCGGCAAAATTCTGCAAGAAGAAGAAGCCGAAGAATTGATGGTTTTAGCCCAAAAATTAGAAGATTTAACGCGTGGCACAGGCATGCACGCAGGCGGCGTACTGATTGCACCTGGTAAATTATCCGACTTCTGCCCTGTGTATCAAGCTGATAAAAACGCTGCCAGCGTGTCGATGTATGACAAAGACGATGTCGAACAAGCAGGCTTGGTGAAGTTCGACTTTTTGGGCTTACGGAACTTAACCATTATTCAAATGGCAGAAAAAATGATTGCTGCTTTGCGTGGAGAAACCGTTGATGTCGCACATATTCCGTTAGATGACGAACGAGTTTATCGTGATATTTTCGCCGCAGGCAACACCAACGCCGTGTTTCAGTTTGAATCGGTCGGTATGAAAAAAATGCTCAAAGAAGCCAAGCCCACCAAGTTTGAAGAAATCATTGCGTTTGTGGCGTTGTATCGACCAGGCCCTATGGACTTAATTCCCGACTTTATTCGCCGTATGCACGGTAAAGAAAAATTTGAATATCTGCACCCTACTTTATCCGAAGTGTTGCAACCTACCTACGGCATTATGGTGTATCAAGAACAGGTAATGCAAACCGCCCAAGTGTGTGCAGGTTATTCTTTGGGCGGTGCGGATATGTTGCGGCGTGCAATGGGTAAGAAAAAAGTCGAAGAAATGGTCAAACAGCGAGCCACATTTGTCGCAGGTGCCGCCCAAAAAAATATTCCAGAAGAAAAAGCAAACGAAATTTTCGACTATATGGAAAAATTTGCAGGCTACGGTTTTAATAAATCACACGCCGCTGCCTACGCTTTGGTTGCGTATCAAACGGCGTGGTTGAAAAAACACTATACCGTTGAATTTATTGCCGCCACAATGTCGAACGAATTAACCAACACCGACCAGTTGAAGAATATGCATGATGACGGCATTGCCAACGGCTTAACATTCTTACCGCCTGATATAAACCGTTCGTTCTATCACTTTCAGCCGATTTCCACAAGCGAAATTCGTTATGCTTTGGGTGCGATTAAAGGCACAGGCGAAGCCGCTTGCAAAGCGATGATTGAAGAACGGACGAAAAACGGCGACTTCAAAGACATATTCGACTTCTGCCGCCGCATAGATAATCAAATTGCCAACCGCCGCGTGCTGGAAGCCTTAATTAAGGCAGGAGCATTTGACCAACTTCACCCCAACCGAGCCGAATTGTTAGCCAATCTTGAAATGGCAATGGAATACGGCGTACAACAAAACGACAACGCCAATCAAGGCGGCTTGTTTGACGAAGTATCCGACGCAATCGAAGAAGTCAAACTCACTCCACACCCTGCGTGGAGTTTATCGCAACTTTTGGCAGAAGAAAAACAAGTATTGGGTTTTTACTTTTCCGCACACCCATTCTCACCGTATGCCGAAGAAGTGCGACCATTAGCACGCACACCATTAGCCAACATACAAGTTACCGACAACAAACAATGGTTAAGCGGTTTTGTGATACAACTACGCACCATACTCACCAAAAACGGCAACAAAATGACCATTGCACTCGTGGAAGACGACAGCGGCAAAAACGAAATCGTATTGCGAACAGAAGCCATAGACGCATTTGTCGCAAACAACGGCGAACTCACCGCCGACCGAGTGTTGTTATTTGAATGCAAAATCAGCAAAAGCCAATACAGCGAAAATGACGATTTAAGAATTTTCGCCGAAAGAATTCTCTCGTTAGACGAAGGGCGACAAAACTACGCCAGAACGCTGAACTTAAATATCAGTGCCAACACCAATATCACCGCCCTATCCCAAACTCTTGCCGCCCACACAACAGGCAACCGTACCATTCCACTGAAACTGTGGTATCGCAACGAAAAAGTTTCAGGCTGCCTGAACACCGCCCAAAACTGGCTAATCAACCCCAACCAAGCCTTAATTGACGAACTACACGGACTGTTAGGGCATAAAAATGTAAGGGTAAGATGGTAGGTTGAATACCTTTTCAGGCTGCCTGAAAACTTTTCCATTGTTTATTTTTTAACTGCCCCCTGTTTTCAACCATTCTAATACGGCTCGAAATGCTGGGCTGGTGTTGCGGTGTGGGTAGTATAAATAAAGTGCAGGTAAAGGTTTGCTGTATGGGACTAATACTCGGATTAAGCGATTGTTTTTTAAGTATTCTTGCACCATATTCAATGGCACATATGCTATTCCCCAGCCATTTAGGGCGGCGGTTGTGGCTAAATAATCGTCCGAAAAAACCCATTGTCCTTGCGGTTTGTGGCGGTGAGCGTTGCCTTTGTCGTCCTGAAATTCCCACGCATAAATACCGCCTGATTGCAGTTTATAAAGAATACAATCGTGATGAGCCAAGTCTTGCGGCGTTTTCGGTATGCCGTGTTGTGCCAAATAGTCAGGATTTGCCACAACTGCCATTTGCATTTCGTCATCAAGTTTAGACGCAATCATTCCGTCTGCAATATCGCTGCCCAAACGCACGCCTGCGTCAAAATGTTCTTGAATAATGTCGATAAAGCGATTTTCTGACAACAATTCTATGCGAATATCAGGATAGTGTTCAGGAAACCCCACGAGTTTGGGCAGCAGTACTTTGTCGATGACATATTGTGCGGCGGTAATTCGCACGACACCTGACGGCGTTTCTCGCCAGTTATCAATTAGATTAAGGCTGTTGTCGATACGCTCAAAGGCGTTTTTTGCACGCAAATACAGCATTTCACCCGCCTGTGTGAGTGCGATTTTGCGTGTGGTTCGCACAAGCAACTGCACGCCAAGCCGCTCTTCCAAGCCTGATACCGCTCGACTGACATTCGATTGTGCCATATCCAAACGATTTGCGGCTTGCGTAAAACTGCCCGTTTCGGCAACCGTTATAAATAAATAAATGTCGTTGTAGTTTTCGCGGGTTTTCATGGTGTTATCCTTTTTCAGGCAGCCCAAACGCCATTATGCCAACATTTTCTTTTGTTGTTCAATCACTTTGGTAATAAGTGAGAAAAATAATGCTCGCTCATCGCCAGATAGCACTGACAAGGCTTCGTTATTGATTTTATTAGCAATTTTTTTAATTTTAGGGCGTAGATTATTGGCTTTTTCTGTGGTTTGAATAATGCGACTGCGTGCGTCTTGTGGGTGTGGTAGGCGTTGGATTAAGCCGTCTCGCTCCATTCGCGACAAAGTGTTGGCAACGGTGGCTTGGCTTAAATCGCAACGCACAACCAAATCTTGCTGGCTTAAATTATCCGCTTGCCACAGTTCTAACAATATCGGCATATAAGCAGGTGAAACACCTAATGGTTTCAAAGCGTTATGCAATAAAAGTGCAAACAATCGTGCCAAATGATTGCTTAAATAACCTGCGGATTGCGTTTTATTCATCTTTGTTTTTCCTTGAATTATGAGTTTTCAGGCTGCCTAAAAACATGCTGCACCCATTTTTTCTATTATAGCAAAAAACATTGCTTGCTATTTATTTACATAGCGTGCTATACTCTTTTTACTTGTATAGCATACTATGGAGTTTTTCAAAATGAATATTCGCAAAATTCACGCCACAGCGGCAGTTACAGCGTTTTTATTGATTGTTTCTTTTTGGATAAGCACAGTGATTTCCGAGATATTTCTCTCGCACCAAGCCGTATTGACGGTGAAAACGGTGATTGTTTTTGCTGTGTTTTTATTGATTGCGGCAATGGCAATCACAGGGGCAACAGGTTTTAAAATGGCAGGCAAAAGCCAAAACCCAACGATTGTTGCCAAACGCCGCCGTATGCCTATGATTGCGGCAAACGGCTTGTTGATTTTGTTGCCGTGTGCGTTTTTTCTGTATTTCAAAGCGGCGGCAGGTCAATTTGACAGTGTTTTTTACGCCATTCAAGCCGTGGAATTAGTGGCAGGAGCAATAAATTTATTCTTAATGTTCAAAAGTATGCAAGATGCGAAAAATATTCACGAAAAATAAACTTTTCAGTCAGTAATGGACGCAACCTTTTCAGGCAGCCTGAAAGTCTAATAGACATATTATAGCAAAAAACATTGCTTGCTATCTATTTACATAGCGTGCTATACTCTTTTCACTTGTATAGCATACTATGGAGTTTTTCAAAATGAATATTCGCAAAATTCACGCCACAGCGGCAGTTACAGCGTTTTTATTGATTGCTTGACGAGGAGGCACTCCTGCGCAACTACTACGACACGCCCTACTTCTTCGGCTCGCATGCGCTGCAGAAGATTCCCTACGTCACC
>JAFWRB010000155.1 GCA_017508845.1 Neisseriaceae bacterium
AAAAATTAAAACAAAATGGCTATCAATTTATGGTATCAAGACAGGTTTATATTAGTGATGATATGCAATATGTTATGCGTAAAAAAGATATGAAAAATGATTTTAAATTATTGCAAGATAAACATTATTCATTTCGTCAAATTTTATCAAACAATCCTTATTGCGATTTTCAAAAAGCCTGCCAATTATATAATCAACTTTATTTAGAAAAATATTCTCAAAATAATGTTCAGTTTAGTGCGGAATTTATGCAATATGCAGTTAATGAAAATGTTATGCAACTGTGGCTTTTGGAAAATCAAAATCACGAAGCACTTGGCGTGGCAGGCTGGATAGAAAATGATGAAGTGATGACGATGCCTGTTTTAGGCTATGACACCACACGAAGCACAGATGAAGCCTTGTATCGCCGTCTCACGGCATTTGCCACGCAATATGCTGTGAAAAAATGCAAAATTTTTCATCAGTCCGCAGGCGTGCCACAATTCAAAAAAACACGCGGAGCCACACCACACATTGAATATTCTGCCATTTTTACAAAGCATCTTCCTTTATATCGCCGCTTGGCGTGGCAAGGCATTATTTTTATCTCACAAAAAATATACGCCCCTATGCTTAAAAAATGGCAGTTGTAGTTGAATGTAGTTGATTCAGGAACCTGAAAAGTTTTGTCTCCCAAAATCAAAAATCCCATTGAATTTCAATGGGATTTTTTTATTAACCACATCTTTTCAGGCTGCCTGAAACTTACAAACTATAATACATCTCAAATTCCAAAGGATGTGGTGCCATTTGCATGCGGCGGACATCTTCTTCTTTGAGTGCAATATAACTCGCAATCCAGTCCTTGCTAAACACACCGCCACGCAGTAAAAATTCGTGGTCGGCTTTGAGTGCGTTCAAGGCTTCTTCCAAAGACGCACACACGGTTGGCACAAGTGCATCTTCTTCGGGCGGTAAATCATACAAATTTTTGTCCGCAGGGTCGCCTGGGTGAATTTTGTTCTGCACACCGTCCAAACCTGCCATTAACAAGGCAGCAAAGGCTAAATAAGGGTTCGCTGTGGGGTCTGGAAAACGTGCTTCAATGCGGCGTGCTTTGCTCGACATCACATGCGGAATACGAATGGACGCAGAACGATTGCGTGCAGAATAGGCTAACTTCACCGGGGCTTCAAAATGTGGCACCAAGCGTTTGTAAGAGTTAGTCGATGGATTGGTAATGGCGTTCAAGGCTTTGGCGTGCTTAATAATGCCGCCGATATAATACAAAGCAAAATCCGACAAACCTGCGTAACCATCCCCAGAAAACAGGTTCTGTCCATTTTTCCACACCGACTGGTGAATGTGCATACCCGAACCATTATCGCCCATCACAGGTTTGGGCATAAAAGTGGCGGTTTTGCCATAATTATGAGCAACATTATGAATAATGTATTTCATATCTTGCGTTTGGTCGGCACGGCGAACGAGTGTATCGAATTTAGTGCCGATTTCTAATTGCCCCGCATTGCCCACTTCGTGATGATGCACTTCTACGGGAATACCGATTTCTTCTAATAAAAGAACCATTTGCGAACGCATATCTTGCGTGGCATCGACTGGCGGCACGGGAAAATAGCCGCCTTTAACCGTATTGCGATGACCTGTGTTTTGTTCATCATACGATTTACCAGATGACCACGCCGCTTCTTCCGAATGAATTTGGAAACGGCAACCTGACATGTGCGTTTCAAACTCAATGCCGTCAAACACAAAAAATTCAGGTTCAGGACCAAAGAAAGCGGTATCGCCCAAACCTGACGATTTTAAATAATTTTCCGCACGCCGTGCAATCGAACGCGGGTCGCGGTCATAACCCTGACCGTGAGCAGGGTCAATCACATCGCAGGTTAAAACCAAAGTCGGCTCATCAAAAAATGGGTCGATAAAAGCGGTTTTGGGGTCGGCAATCAGCACCATATCAGACGCTTGAATGCCTTTCCAGCCCGCAAAAGACGAACCGTCAAACGCTTGACCGTTTTCAAACCACTCTTCACCGTCTTCCACAACAATACGAGCAGGAATGGTTACATGGTGTTGCTTGCCTTTGGTATCGGTAAAACGCAAATCAACAAACTTAATCTCTTGATTTTCAAGAACTTCTAAAACTTTTTGCACAGACATCGGAAAATCTCCATAAGAATGGGCTATTTTACGCTATTTACACCGTTTCGTATGCTTTATCGTCAATGAAAACGGTGTTTTGGGTATAAAAAAGATAGAAAATAGATAAAAAATAGAATTTGGGGCTATTTTATATCAAAGATTGTGTGAATAATAGCGTTTTCAGGCAGCCTGAACACAATGAGCAGTGAATAATTAGGTTTTATGTTTTGCCTTGTCAGGCAAAACGGATATATTTTTAGATAATGCTTCGATTGATTTTCAGGCAGCCTGAAAGGCAAAATCGAAGCGTCATCTAAAAAATTCGTCAAACCGCAGGTTTGACATAACAACTGCTCACTGCTCACTGCTCACTGAATCAAAATCCTGCACAATTTTTTCATACACAGGTTGTGGCACATAGCGGATTAACACTTCCTGCCAATTTTCAGGGCCAATCAAACCTTTAATCATTGTAGAAGACACTTCGGCAAATTCGCGTGGCGGCATTAAAAACACAGTGGTGATTTCAGGCTGCATATCGCCGTTAATGTGCCGCATAGAGCGTTCAAACTCGTAATCGGACACCGAGCGAATGCCTCTCACAATATAGGCAGCCTGAATAGATGCGGCGTATTCTACCAAAAAGCGATTTTTCATCGCCGTAATTTGCACATTCGGAAAGTCACTGCATGCGGCTTTCAGCATAGCCACGCGTTCATCAAATGAGTAAGTGCAATGCTTCTCAGGGTTTTCGCCCACTGCCACAACCAGTTCATCAAACAAACTGTGGGCAGTGCGAATCATCCATAAATGTCCATTGGTAGGCGGGTCAAAACTGC
>JAFWRB010000156.1 GCA_017508845.1 Neisseriaceae bacterium
ACAAGCCCACCCAGGAGGGCCTGTATCTGCACTTCAAGGCCATCGCCGAGGCTGTGCCCGAAGTCGACATCATGCTCTACAACATCCCCATCTTCGTCGGTGTGAACCGGTTACAATCAACAGCAGTGTGCCTTCGATATTTTGCCCTGCACTGTAATGGGCAAGTTGGTCGAATAAATCGTCTGCCACAACGCTTTCAGGCTGCCTGATAACGCGTTCGGTAACAATATACGATTGACTGTGCGTTTTGGCATTCAGTTGGGAAAGTGTGGCTTCTATTTGATTTTTTACTTCAAAATCAAGAACTTGTGCATTATCTATAACCCATTCTTGGGCGTAAATCAGGCTGCCTGAAAATAGGATTACGCCCAAAAATATTGCATTTTTGATGATTTTTACCATAAGAAAAACCCTCCCAAAAGTGCCAAAATCAACACAATTAAGCCAATGATTACGGCAAAAATGCTCACTCTGACGGTGTCGGTGGGCAAATCGCCTGCGGCAACGCCTGTCTGCCCATTGACGGCAAATTGGTAATCCACACCCTTATAGTGATAATGCAAAATATACACAGGCAAAAGGGTTTAAGCCACTTTATCTATGGCGTATTCGCTTCGGTCGTCTTCGTCCAAAATTCGCTCACAGCCAGAAGTGGCTCGCAGTTGCGATACAGCGTGCTGGTGTGCCTCACGCAGAGCATATTGTGAGGCTTCATCCTGCGGCAGAGTAAAGCGTTCGGACTGAAAACCGCTTAAATAACCTGTGTTAAACGCCGTTTCATCAACTGCGTTAAAAGGATTGATGGCGTGAATCAGGTGTTGATTGATTTTATTAAACGATAAAAAACGAATGGCGGGAATGTGCATTGTGCCGCCGCGTTCAATACGATAGCGTTCTGTGGTGATTTCTTCTCGGTCGCCACGCAAACGGCGGAGTTCGTTTATGCCCACAGCGTGATAATTCACTGCCACATTAACATCAATATCCCAATAAGGTAAATACAAACCTATGATGTTATCTTTTTGATTTTTAACGGTAAAATCTTTGGGTAGAAATTTTTTACCTGAAATCCATTGCGAAAATTTGGCGACTGCGGTTTTTTGGTCGATTTGAAAAGGAATGATTTTATCGGGACGAAAATCGCCCTGCAAACGGCTTTCGATAATCACAGGCGAATGGCAATAATAGCAAAACGAAGCGGTTGTGGTATCGCCACACACCACTTCTGCCCCGCAGTTGGGACAGTGATATTGGCGAACTTCGCTGCCGTCATCGTGCGTTTCGTGGGCATGTTTTTCTGCCCATTTTTCTTCGGTTTTGGCAACAAAGTCCTGCAATTCCTGCTCGGTACAAGTTCTGCCGCAATATTCACACTTAAACCCGCCTATCTTGGGATTAAATGAAATAGGGGCAGAACAGCCAATACATTTGTAATTTGTAATGCTCATGGTTTCAGGCTGCCTGAAAAATTATATAAAAAACAATTCAGTAGGGTCGCATTTAAATTGCAACATATTTGCCGTATCGCGTCCATTATCGCCGCCTTTGCTTTGCATGGTTATTTTGCCAATATGCACCGTGCCACGAGATGAAATTTCTACATTGCCTTGTGCATAAAAATTAACAACCACATTCACGGGTTTTAACACCCAGTCTAATGTGCCTGTTTTTCTAATTACCAAAACCCATTCTGCGGCAAATTTACCACGCCCTTTAATAATATCATTTATAATTAGCGTTTTATTTTTCTTTAACCATTCTATTAAATTTTTTTGTTGTTGTTCTTCTATTTCATTCATAAACATTCGGCGTTTGTCTTTGGTATTATTTTTATATGGTTTTATTTCACCGACATAATATTGCAAAGTCTGATAAATATCATCAGGAATATTCCATAATTCTTGATATGTTTTTAACCAGCGTTTATCAATTTGATTAAATCCTTTTTTATTACTCACTAATTTAACTTGTATATTTTGGCAATCCATCAATTTTTTTAATTTTATGGTAATATGAACTTGTACATCTGCTTTATAAGAACCGATTACTTTTTCTGCTTTAACATATTCAATTTCATCAATTCGATAATCCATTGCCATTAACCATTTCTGTGCCAATGAATGATTTTGCCAAGCATTAAATGTATCAATCACAAAATATTCATTTCTAAAACCATCTTTGGCAATTTGACTGCCTTTTTCTTCTGTATGTGCCATTATTGTAAATCTCCATTATTTTTTAAATTTTTTATCAATGATTTACCGATTTCTTGAATAACATTCACACTCATAGCATTACCTGTTTGTTGTAACAAAATGCTATCGGCATAGTTTTTTGATTTATCGAATATTTTTTTATTAAATCCTTGTAATAAAAGACTTTCTTTGCCTGATAGTTTTCTTAATTTACCATTTTTCACATATAAAATGCCACTGCGTCCTGTGCGTAAAGTAGGAATATAATCTCTAAAAAAACGCATATCGCTTTGGCGTGTATCTACCACTAAATAATCTTCACTCAATATTTCATTTAAATCATATTTACCATAATTATATTTATTGTTCATATATTTGGATAACCAATCAAAATTATCATAAATATATTTTTCATCTTCATCAATTAAAAAATCTTTTAATTGACTTGTTTTTTGATATGGTTGTGGAAATTCAAAATCAGTATCAGGTAAATCTTCACGAATACCGACAAAATAAACCCGTTCTCTTTTTTGTGGTAAGCCATAATCATTGCTTTTAAGTATTTGAAAATACAATTTATAGCCTGTATTTTCTAACATATTCACAATAAATTGAAATGTTTTGCCTTTGTTTATATTCACCAAACCTTTAACATTTTCTAAAATAAAATATTTAATCTTTTTTTCTTTCAAAATATCGCGAATATGAAAAATAATTTGTCCGCGTTCGTCATCTAAACCTTTACGCAAGCCCTGAATAGAATACGATTGACAAGGAAAACCTGCAATTAAAATTTCACTATCTGGAATGTCGTGAATATTTAATTGCGTTAAATCGCCTAATTCTTTTTCGTTGCGCGTATCGTAAAATGACTTATAGGCAGAAATGGAATGGGGCAATATTTCGCTAAACGCAACGCATTGAAAACCATTGTTTTCAAGCCCTAATCGCCCGCCGCCAATACCGCTACATAAATCAATAAATCGAACCATAAACAATTATCTCAAATCAATCATTATTTATCCGCTAATGCTTTGATTTCTTTGGCGTGTCGTTGTAAAACTCGTTGCACGGCGGCATTTAATACCCTTTTGCCTGCTTCGCCTTTTAATTCCATAGCCACAGGTCTCCATTTTTCATTAACGGTTTTATTGTTTGTTGTTTGTGTCATCAAGATTATCCTTTTATTCAAATAAGTTTCAGGCAGCCTGAAAAGCGTTTTTAGGCTGCCTGAAAACTCAAATTACCCTAATTTTTCACCACATTCATTGCAGAATTTTGCTCCCGCTGCGACATTTGCACCGCATTTGCCGCATTGGGTTGCGGTTGCGACTTTTGTGCCGCATTCGGTGCAGAATTTAGCGTTTGCGGGCAACGCTGTGCCGCATTGTGTACATTTATTTGCTTCGGGTTTGGGAGAACCGCACGAGCCGCAGAATTTGCCGTTGTTTTTCGCTCCGCAGTCACATTGCCATTCGTTGGCTGAGGGTTGTTGCCTTGCTTGGGCTTGTTGTTGCTGCATTTGCATTTGTTGTAAATTGGTTTGCGAAGACTGCCCCATAAAGCCGCCGCCTGCCGCCATGCCAATGCCCATACCCATAAACGAAGTGCCTGCTCCTGCTTCATTGCTGCCTGCGGCTTCCATACCGCGTGCGATTGAGCCTTGAACGAAGCCTTCGCGGATATTAGGGTCGGTCAGCATTGCCCCTTTATTACGCATATTGAAGATTTCTTTGGATTCATCATCGTAAGAAATGCTGGCAATACCGACTGACAGCACTTCCATGCCACGAATTTCTTTCCACGAATCGTCCAAAGTTTGTGCCATAAATTGCGACAATTCACGCCCTTTGGACGGCAGGTGCGAAATCCGCGTGCCGTCAATCGACATTTGGTTAATTGTGGCTTGCAGGGCT
>JAFWRB010000157.1 GCA_017508845.1 Neisseriaceae bacterium
GACTCATCGCCGATGATAGTATGGATTACCCATGTGAAAGTAGGACACCACCAAACTCCCTATAACAAAACCCCTGTCCATGCGGATAGGGGTTTTATTTTGCAATGGCAAGCACTGCGATGACAATCATCAATTCCGATAAAGTAACTCCTTGTTTTTTTTTTGAGTATGTTATAACCTTTCAAGTTGCCTGAAACGGCGTTGCTATTGATGAAAATTTGTAAAAAAAACGCCCACCTATTATAACTTTATTGCTTTGTTTTTTTAAGACAATGGTATAATAGATTGATATTTTGGAAGTTTTTAGGATGCTTAAAAATTGAATAAAACAACATGGGCAACAAATTTGCCCATGTTGTTTGTTATCGCATCATTCCTGACCTTTCATGCAAGCGCTGACCGCATTTTGCACAATCTCCTGAATAATAAATTTGTGTATATCGACCAGATGAATCTGTTCCGTCATAATCGAATTCAGAAACATTTAAGAATTTATCATGACCACAATTTTCACATTTAAACTTATTACCAGAAGATTGACTTCTTACTACAACCCCACTTCCTGAACCTTTTGATTTTTTACTAAAAATTGATTTCAAGATAAAATATATGATTGCAATTGCTATTATACATTCCATAGTTATCCTACCCAAAATTATTTACTTTTATAACCACCAAGAAATTTATTTTTTCCCCAGTTGTATCTTCCCATAATTCTGATAAATCTTTACGAGTATCACTGCATTTGTAAGTATGTACTCCATTGTTTTTATGAGATAAAATAACTTTTCCATCTGCTGATACATGGATATGGTTACGATGAAGATTTTCGCCATCATGAGCAATCAAGTAACTACCATCTTTTTTCAATTTTTTTTCGTGCATAACGGTTATCTAGAAGTTACATGTATTTTACAAAATTAAACATATCTTGATATTTTGATACAATCAAAGATTTATCTTGTTTTGTATTAATCATATCAATTAAATCTGTAATATAGTTTTCATACAAGAACTTACAAAATTCAATATTTGACGATAGTTTATCAACTATTTTGGGTGATTCATCGTAATAAATATCCACCAAATAAGAAAATTTAGGATCAGGCAGCAATTCCGTATCTCTAAACATTCTTAATGTTTCCAATTCTACACAATCATCAGGTAGCCCTTGTGACGAACAAATTGCAGTTGATAAAAAACAACCACCTTTTGATTTATTTGAATTATCCTCAACACGGTAAGCATAGTCTTTGCAATATTCTTGTCCAAATGGAGAACATTTATGTCCTTTTTTACAAGTTCCACTTCCACTGTAAAAAAGGCAACTCGCACTACAACTTGCAATAGAACTTGGCTTGAAACGAGAACAGGATAATTTGGGAGATCCCGTATTGTCTGGACAAGAATCTTCAAGTTGGCATCCTATGCACTTATCACTAGTCCAACCCACCATAATAAAACTCCATAATGTTTACGTATCCCCACAAACTGAAATGAGAGGGGGGGGGAGGGAGCTTAGAATACAAAGAAAGTGTTATCTTTTCTTTTCTTCGTATTCTTTTGTTTCAAATTTGCAATTTCCATTTGTGCATTGATAATATACCCAAGAATCCTTGGGTTGTTCATCTTTGCGTTTAGCATACATGGGCATGCCACATTGCGGACAAGTCATACCGTGAGCCATAATAAATCTCCATAAAATAAGGAGTGATGATTGAAAAAATTTTCGCAAGAGCGTACTTGTCAAGCAAGCACGCTCTTATAGAGTACTCTATAAGCAAACACTGGAAGCAAACACCGTTAGGCGTAGGTTTTCAGGCTGCCTGAAAGTTGATAACGACAATCAAACCTGCGGTTTGATAGCGTGGGCAAGAATGCCCACCCTACGACAATAGTCGTTCGGTGCGTTCTTTGTAGTCAGGAGATTACTACGCCGTTGCTATGCAACGGCTCGTAATGACAGTAATTTTTTTGTATGGCTTTGCTGTTTATTGTTCAGGTTGCTGAAAATATTTTTGCATTGTCGTTATATTTGATAGGCTACCCAAAAATTATTTTTAACTTCGCTCACCGCTCATTTAAAAATGATTTTTGGAGATTGCCACGCCGTGCGCTTATGGCACGGCTCGCAATGACGATATAGGCAGCCTGAAACTTTGCATTAACCCACAGTTGCTCCGTTTTGGGCATTGCTATCCACATTTAACAAAAACAATTTTCCGCCGCTTGACGCAGATAACAACATTCCCTCACTTACGCCGAATTTTGCCATTTTTCTTGGGGCGAAATTGACGACTGCGATGACTTTGCGTCCGACTAATTTTTCAGGCTCTGGATAACTTTGGGCAATGCCTGAAAAAATGGTGCGTTTTTCAAAACCTAAATCTATTTGAAATTTCAATAACTTATTGCTTCCTTCAACTGCTTCGCAGGACAAAACTTCGCCCACTCGCATATCGACTTTGGTAAAGTCATCAAACGAACAAACAGGGGCGACAGGTTCAAAATCGGCTTTATTTTCAACCGCAGCAGGCTGAATACTTTGTTTGTTGGCTGCCAACAATTTGTCGATTTGGGTTTGCTCTACGCGTTTCATTAAGTGATTGTAATCGTTGATTTTATGGTTTTCAGGCAGCGTTTCTA
Source organism: Neisseriaceae bacterium (assembly GCA_017508845.1). GTDB lineage: Bacteria > Pseudomonadota > Gammaproteobacteria > Burkholderiales > Neisseriaceae > RGIG9985. Next base: position 2,647 of record JAFWRB010000157.1, read on the forward strand.
ATGCGTTTTGCCATTGCAGGGCAGGAATATTCAAAAATTCAGCCACAGCAAGAGAAGTCGCAGGCAAAATCGGCGATAAATACACGCTTAAAATTTTGAATGCGTTAATCAAAACGCTACACACCTCAAATAATTTATCGTCTCTTCCCTCTTGTTTGGCTAACTCCCACGGCTTGTTTGCGTCCGTGTATTCATTCACCATATCTGCCAAAAGCATTATTTCACGCAAGGCTCGTGCATATTCTCGCTCTTCATAATATTCAGCAATATCAGACGCTTTTGCTTGTAAATGAGCAATAAGTGAATGACCTGCAACATCTTTCAGGCAGCCTGAAAAGCGTTTTTTGATAAAGCCCGAACTTCTTGCGGCAATGTTAATGTATTTGCCGATTAAATCGCTATTTACCCGTGAGATAAAGTCTTGTAAATTCAAGTCTATATCTTCGATTTTGCTGTTTAATTTAGCAGCAATGTAATACCGCAACCATTCAGGGTTTAGGCCTTCATCTAAATACGATTTGGCGGTGATAAATGTGCCACGCGATTTGGACATTTTATGCCCATCAACCGTTAAAAAGCCGTGTGCAAACACCGCAGTCGGCGTGCGGTAGCCTGAAAATTTCAGCGTTGCAGGCCAGAATAGAGCGTGAAAATACAAAATATCTTTGCCAATAAAATGCACCATTTCGGCACTGCTGTCTGCTTTTAACCATTCGTTTGCGTCCAAGTTTAAACGCTCACACAGGTTTTTAAATGACGCAAAATAGCCGATGGGTGCGTCTAACCACACATAAAAATATTTATTTTCTGCGTCTGGAATTTCAAAGCCAAAATAGGGTGCATCTCGCGAAATATCCCAGTTTTGCAAGCCGCCGTCTATCCATTCTTTCATCTTATTCAAGGCTTCGGGTTGCAAGTGGGCTTGTTTTTTGCCGTTTGATAAAACCGTTTCGCCACTTGTCCATTCACGCAAAAAATCTTCGCAGGACGATAAATCGAAAAAATAATGTTCGGACGATTTCAACACAGGCGTAGCCCCTGACACTGCCGAATACGGATTTTTCAATTCAGTGGGCGAATAAGTGGTGCCGCACGATTCGCAGTTGTCGCCATACTGGTCTTTTGCACCGCATTTCGGACATTCACCTTTGACAAAACGGTCGGGCAGAAACATTTGTTTTTCAGGGTCGAACAACTGTTCAATGGTTTTCACGGTGATTTTGCCGTTTTCTTTTAACGCTTTGTAAATGCCTTGACTAAACGCCTTATTTTCAGGCGAATGTGTGCTGTAATAATTGTCGTAACCAATTAAAAAACCAGTAAAATCGGCTAAATGTTCTTCACGAACACGAGCAATCATCTCTTCGGGTTTTACGCCTAACTTTTGAGCGGC
>JAFWRB010000158.1 GCA_017508845.1 Neisseriaceae bacterium
GAAGTAGAAAAATTGACAGGCGGCGAAGTTAAAGGCAAAACAGGCTCCCTGACAGCCTTGCCGATTATCGAAACCCAAGCAGGCGATGTGTCGGCATTCGTGCCTACCAATGTGATTTCCATTACAGACGGTCAAATCTTCTTGGAAACCGACTTATTTAACGCAGGTATTCGTCCTGCCATTAACGCAGGTATTTCGGTATCTCGTGTGGGTGGTGCGGCTCAAACCAAAGTCATCAAAAAATTGGGTGGCGGTATTCGTTTGGCTCTGGCTCAATATCGTGAATTGGCAGCGTTCTCGCAATTTGCGTCCGACTTGGACGAAGCCACACGCAAACAACTGCGTCATGGTGAAGTGGTTACCGAATTGATGAAACAAAAACAATTCAGCACCTTATCTGTGGCAGAAATGGCATTGACTTTATGGGCAATTAACAACGGCTCTTATGAAGATGTGCCTGTGAATAAAGCCCTGCATTTTGAAAGTGAGTTCTTGTCTTATGTTCGCACACAGCACGATGACTTGTTAAAAGCCATTGATGACACAGGTGCGATGAGCGATGAACAGCAAGAAGTGCTGAAAAAAGCCATGCAAACTTTCAAAACCGCATACGGCGTTTCTGCTTAAATCAACGGAGTGGGTAAATGGCAGTAGGAAAAGAGATTCTCACCAAAATACGCACCACGCAAAGTACGCAGAAGATTACCAAAGCCATGCAAATGGTCTCCACTTCTAAAATGCGTAAAACCCAAGAGCGTATGCGTTTAGCACGCCCTTATGCGGAAAAAGTGCGTAAAGTGATGGGGCATTTGGCTGCAACCAACGGCGAACGCTCTCTGCCCATTTTGGAAAAACGCGACAACATTCGCCACGCCGCCATTATCTTGATTACATCAGATAAAGGCTTGTGCGGTGGCTTGAATGCTAATGTATTGAAAAAATTCTTTGCATTGGTACAAGACTATCAGCAAAAAGGCGTGGGTGTTGATGTTGTGTGCTTTGGTTCCAAAGGTTTGGCAGCGGCTCAACGCGTTGGTTTGAATGTTGTTGCCAGTGCCACTGGTTTGGGTGATACCCCACATTTGGAAACCTTATTAGGCAGCCTGAATGTGGTGTTCAGTCGCTATGTCAAACGCGAAATTGACGCAGTACATTTGGTGTATTCTGGTTTTATCAATACGATGAAACAAGAACCACGCAGCGAAATCTTGTTGCCGATTGGTGAAGATGTGCTGCAAGAAAAGCCCGAATCGAAACACAGTTGGGACTATGTCTACGAGCCAGACCCTTTAACGGTGTTGGAATTTTTGGTTCACCGTTATGTCGAATCCGTAGTGTATCAAGCCGTAAGCGACAATATGGCATCAGAGCAAGCCGCTCGTATGGTGGCAATGAAAGCCGCTACCGATAACGCAGGTAATGTAATTAAAGAACTCCGCTTGATTTACAACAAATCTCGTCAAGCGGCAATTACCACAGAGTTGTCGGAAATTGTGGCAGGTGCTGCCGCCGTGTAGTGTAAAGATTAACATTTAGTTTTTAGGAATAACAAAGATGAGCCAAGGCAAAATCGTACAAATCATCGGAGCGGTTGTCGATGTGGAATTTCCTCGTGATGCCATTCCGAAAGTCTATGACGCATTAAAATTAGTCGATGTTGATTTAACATTGGAAGTACAACAACAATTAGGCGATGGCATTGTTCGTACCATTGCAATGGGTAGTTCAGACGGCTTAAAACGCGGTATGCCTGTACAAAACACAGGTGCACCGATTTCCGTGCCAGTAGGTCAAGCCACATTGGGTCGTATTATGGACGTATTGGGTAACCCCGTTGATGAAATGGGTCCCGTTGGCACAGAAGACCGCCGTGCCATTCACCAAATCGCCCCTAAATTTGACGAACTGTCCAGTTCTACCGAAATTTTGGAAACAGGCATTAAAGTGATTGACTTACTGTGTCCGTTTGCCAAAGGCGGTAAAGTGGGCTTGTTCGGCGGTGCAGGTGTGGGCAAAACCGTGAATATGATGGAATTGATTAACAACATTGCCAAAGCCCACAGTGGTTTGTCGGTATTCGCAGGCGTGGGCGAACGCACCCGTGAAGGTAACGACTTCTACCACGAAATGAAAGAATCTAATGTATTGGATAAAGTGGCGATGGTGTATGGTCAGATGAACGAGCCACCTGGTAACCGTTTGCGTGTTGCCTTGACTGGTTTGACTATGGCTGAATACTTCCGTGATGAAAAAGATGCCACAGGTAAAGGTCGCGATGTGTTGCTGTTTATCGACAACATTTATCGTTACACTTTGGCAGGTACCGAAGTATCTGCTCTGTTGGGTCGTATGCCGTCTGCGGTGGGTTATCAACCGACTTTGGCAGAAGAAATGGGTCGTTTGCAAGAACGAATCACTTCAACCCAAACAGGTTCGATTACATCAATCCAAGCCGTATATGTGCCAGCGGATGACTTAACTGACCCGTCTCCTGCAACCACATTCGCCCACTTGGACGCAACTGTGGTATTAAGCCGTGATATTGCTTCTTTGGGTATTTATCCTGCGGTTGACCCATTAGACTCCACTTCTCGTCAATTAGACCCTACCGTTTTGGGTGAAGAACACTACAATGTGGCTCGTGGCGTGCAATCGACTTTGCAAAAATACAAAGAATTGCGTGATATTATCGCCATTTTGGGTATGGACGAATTGTCAGACGAAGACAAACTCACCGTAATGCGTGCGCGTAAAATTCAACGCTTCTTGTCGCAACCGTTCCACGTGGCAGAAGTATTTACAGGCTCGCCAGGTAAATATGTATCCTTGCGTGATACCATTGCAGGCTTCAAAGCCATTCTTAATGGCGAATACGACCACTTACCAGAACAAGCGTTCTATATGGTCGGTTCGATTGACGAAGCAGCCGCAAAAGCAGAAACCGTTAGTTAAGGGGGTGGTGTATGGACACCATGCGCGTAGAAATAGTCAGCAACGAGCAGAACATCTATTCAGGTGAAGCCAAGTTCGTTGTTGTCCCCACACAAACAGGCGAATTGGGTATTTATCCACGCCACATGCCGATTATGAACTTGGTGCGTCCTGGCACAGTGCGGATTACCGTGCCAAACCAAGACCAAGAAGTATTGTTAGCGGTATCGGGTGGTTTATTAGAAGTTCGCCCTGACAAACTGACGATTTTAGCCGAAGTGGCCGTGCGTTCGGACGAAATGGATCAAGCCCGTGCGGAAGAAGCCCGCAAAAATGCGGAAGAACGCTTAAAATCCGCCACAGACGCAAAATCCACAGCAGCAGCCGAAGCCGCATTGGCAGCAGCGATTGCCGAACTCAAAACTTTGGACTATATTCGCAGTCAAAAACACAAATAACGGTTTGTTTTGTAAGAGAAAACGCTATATTTTGTATAGCGTTTTTTATTTTTCAGGCTGCCTGAAAGCCAATGAGCAATGAGTAGTTTTCAGGCAGCCTGAAATAAACTTTCAACATTATCTAATCCGTTGTTTTTTAATATTTTTTTATTAAATAACTGCAATGGCGGTAAATGGCAGTATTGTAATAAGGCTGCCTGAAAGTTTTTTAAGGGCATTTCTTCTGCACCGAAACGCGTTAAGTGTTCGGTTTTCATTTGGCAATCTATTAGATAAATACCTGATTTTTTGAGAAAATCCACAGCCCACGCAAAGGCGACTTTGGACGCATTGGGTTTTACGGCAAACATTGATTCGCCAAAAAATATGCGTCCGATTTGCACACCATATAAGCCGCCGCCAAGTTTCAGGCTGCCTGAACTCGCTTGATACCAGTATTCAAACGAATGGGCATAACCTTTTTGGTAGAGTTGTATATAAGCCTGTTGCATATCGTGCGTAATCCAAGTGCCGTCTTGTTCTGGGCGTTCTACGCTGGCACAGGCGGCAATGACTTTTTCAAACGCCGTATTCATTGTAACCACATACGGTGTATTGCGAATGGTTTTTCCCAAAGATTTGGCAATATGCAGTTTATCAGGAAACAACACGGTGCGTGGCGACAAGCACCACCACATAATCGGCTGATTATCGCTAAACCAAGGAAAAACGCCCAAACGATAAGCGGCAAGCAATCGTTCAAGCGACAAACACCCTCCAATTGCCACTAAACCATCGCGTTTTTCAACGGCGGTGTGAATATCGGGAAAGTTATTGTTTTTTAAGGATAATATGGGTATATTCATCGTTGCTTTATGTTTTCAGGCTGCCTGAAAAGGGTTTAATCAGCGTTTTATTAAGATATTTTATCTTCATCAATTAACTTATTCGGCAGTTTTTCGCTTAAAAATTGGCGTAATTTTTCAGGATTTCGCACTTGTGGCGTGGAAACAAATAATTTTATTATTTCGCCATTATTTAATTCAATATTTAAGCGGCTATATATATAATATTTTTGTGAATATATATCCTTGATTTCAACTTTTTTTATATCGTTTAATACTATTTCTTGATTATTGTATAATATTTTTTCATTGCTGATTTTAATTTCAGAAGGAGTGATTGTACTGATATAAAAACGATATTTATCTAATAACAAATAAGCAACACCAGCTGCAAACATAGTTGCAATAATAAATAATGGTTCATACACAGAAAATACCAAACCAGCAGTAGCAACAAAACAACATATTAAAATAATCTCTCGTTGATTATTTTGATATGCAATTAAATGGTCTATTTCTTCCTTTTCTTGCCAAAGTGTTAAACTATCTCGCAAGATAAAATTATGGCAAGGTTCAAATATGGGCAAATGCGTTGCTTGTGCAATTTGTTTTTTTAATTTCACAATTTCATAAAATTCGGCATTTTCGCTTAATTTAACAAAAGGCACTGGAATATCAAAAACAGTTAAATTTTGTGCTAATTTATCCTTATTGATTAAAACAACTTGATTATTAGTTTTTATACCATAATAAAATTGAGATAAATCATTTGTATCTAAATTATTAACAGTGGTGATACCTAAATAATCATTCACATTAAATGTTTGTGCGTCATAAATAATTTTTCCGTCAGCAAAAAAATCCATTTTAGGTGATTTTTTAATTTTGTATAGATAAAGGAATAATCCAGATAATAACGCCAAAATCAGACACATTGTTCTTGGCAATGAATTAAATACACCTATGCGAGCAGATACTGAAATAATACAAATAATAAAAACAACAATATAAAAATAACTGACTTGTTGCGGTTTTACTCGAAAAACAGGTTTTTGATTATCCATTTTTTTCCACTCCTTTAACTTTCAGGCTGCCTATTCTTTGGTTTAATACGGACGGTAAATGGCGGCGGACGGTTTTTATTCGGTTCAGGTCTATATTTGCTACGGCAATGCCTGCGGTTTCGTCTAATTCGGCTAATACTTCGCCCCACGGGTCAATGATTATGCTGTGTCCAAAAGTGCGTCTGCCGTTTGCGTGCTCTCCGCCTTGCCCCGCAGCAACTACAAAACACTGGTTTTCAATCGCTCGGGCTTTTAAAAGCGTTGTCCAGTGTGCTTTGCCCGTAGTATAAGTAAAAGCCGCTGGCAAAATAAGTATATCAAAAATGCCCTGACTGCGAAAAAATTCAGGAAAGCGTAAATCAAAGCATATTCCTTGTGCGATTTTTATGCCTTGATATTGAAATTGCGGCAAAAATTCTCCTGAAACAATGGTGTTATGTTCGCTGTATTTTTCGCCTATACCCGAAAAGCCAAATAAATGCACTTTATCATAGCGATAAATACACTCGCCTGCGGGATTAAAAGTTAATAAACTATTGAAAATCTTGCCTTTTTGCGGGCTTTTTAAAGGAACAGTGCCGCCAAATAGCACGATATTAAAGCGTTTCGCAAAGGCTGACAGAACGCTTTGCAAACGCCCATTACCAAAATCTTCGGCAATTTCAACCTTATCCGTTTCATTCTGCCCCATTATTGCCCAGTATTCAGGCAAAACAACCCACTTCGCCCCTTGCTCTGCGGCGTTTGCAATCAAATTTTCCACGCAAGCGATATTGTCATCAACAGAAGTTGATGAGCAGGTTTGAATAACGGCAATGGGTAAATAAGACATTTCAGGCTGCCTGAAAGATAAATAAAATGGCTTATTATACGCTATAATATGCACCTTTCAGGCAGCCTAAACCATTATTAAAGCATTATGTTACCGAATATTCCCTATTTTAAAAACGAATTTCAGCAAGATTTAGAAGAAGTCAATCAAGTTATTGCCCAGCAAGTCAAGTCTGGCGTGGTTTTGATTGAACAAGTGGGCAATTATATTATTCATTCGGGCGGCAAACGAATGCGTCCGTTAATTGCTGTTTTATCAGGCAAAGTTTTGGGCTATACCAAACCCGAACTCTACCGCCAAGCGGCAATGGTTGAGTTTATTCACACTTCCACGCTCTTACATGACGATGTGGTCGATGAAAGCGATAAACGGCGTGGTCGCGACACCGCAAACAATTTATTCGGCAATGCTGCCGCCGTGCTTGTGGGTGATTTTCTTTATACGCGTGCCTTTCAGTTAATGGTCGGTGCGAACAGTATGAAATTGATGAAAATTATGGCAGACGCAACCAATGTGATTGCCGCAGGCGAAGTGATGCAACTGATGAATATCGGCAATGTTGATTTGAGTGAAGACGCTTATTTGGAAGTGATTAAAAGCAAAACTGCCAAACTGTTTGAAGCCTCAGCTCAAATCGGTGCGGTGTTGGCAAACGCACCAGTCGAGCAAGAAACGGCGTTGAAAAACTACGGTATGCTGTTAGGCACGGTGTTTCAAATTGTTGATGATATTTTGGATTATGTGGGCGACGCAGATACTATCGGTAAAAACTTGGGCGATGATTTAGCTGAAGGCAAAGCCACGCTGCCGTTAATTTATTTAATGCGACAAGGCACACCTGCCGCCGCCGCCGCCGTGAAAGACGCTTTGACAAACGGCAGACGCGAAAAATTTGCCGAAATTCGTGATTTTGTGCTGAACTCGGACGCATTAGATTATTGCCGCAGTGTAACCGAAAAAATGGCAGATAACGCTGTGGCGTGCTTGTCGGTTCTGCCTGATAATCTTTATCGACAAACATTAGCAGAAGTAGTGAAACAGTCGGTGATTAGGCAGTATTAAGTTTCAGGCTGCCTGAAAAGGCTGCCTGAAAATAAATATTGGAGATAGCATATGGATATTGGTATTGTTGTCAGTATTGTAACTTTTGTGTTAGGTATTGGTGTAGGTTACTTTTTTTACTATATAAGTAAAGAAAGAAAAAGAATAATATATAAGACTTATACAACTAATCTTATTCATGATGGGGTTAGTCTTATTCCTGAATTAAAAATTCTGTGGGAAGATAAGGAAATTAAAAATAATTTATCTATTACCAATTATATTTTTTCAAACAAAGGAAATAAAGTTATTAAGTCTGATGATATGTCAGAACCATTATCAATAATTTCAAATAATGAAGATACAATTATTTGGAAAGCAGTTATTGTAAAAGAAAAATATAAAACAAGTAAATTTAAAGTTAATCAAACAAATAATAATAGTGTAAGTATTGATTTTAAACATATGGAATTAAATGATGAAATTGAAATAAAAGTCATACATACAGGAAGTAGTGAGTTTATTAAACCTATCGGAAGAATATTGGGGCATGGGGAAATTAAAAGTATATCTGAATATTACCAAAAAATACAAAACAGGACAATTTTATTTTTAATGGTATTTTTTGTTTCTATGTTTGTTATATTTATACCTAAATTAAACATTGGTTCTACAGTAGATATTGTACTATCTTCTATAGCAACAATAATATCAGGATTTGTTGCTTTTGTAACTCTTGTATGTACGATATCTTCACATAGAAAGACTATCTCTTTATTGAAAGAAGAAGAAAAAGAACTAAAAAATAAAATTTTTACTTACACAATAAGTAATCGGCGTGAGTAAAAGATTTACTGTTTTTCATTAAATTGTTACACCTGACTTTGGTCAGTAGTAATGACGATTTATTTTTCAGGCTGCCTGAAATAAAAAAAAGGACAAAAAATGAATAAATATTTACCTTTAATTTTATTACTTTCTTCTTGCGTTTCTTATTCGGGAAATTCGGTTGCAAGCAGAACGGTAACGAGCGATATTATGAAATATATCAAACTGTTTGAATTGTCGCAAAATTGTAATAAAATTCAAGCCGTTCATCGTGAGCCTTATTCTTCTAATTCTGAAAAACAAGAATACGAAGAATTATGGACAGTAACCGCTTGCGGACAAAAAAATAAATATTATGTTTCCATGAAACCAGATGGAATGGGCGGCACTCTGTTTAATATTGGCAGTAGTGGTCAATAAGTTTCAGGCAGCCTGAAATGGAAAAATTATTTGTTTATTTACAAACTTTATCTTTTAATACGCCGATTGATAGTATTTTATTTTATGTTTTTTTATTTTTTTGTATGGTTACTATTTATTCTTTTATCCGATTTAAAAAATCTGAACAAGATAAATACAGAAAAAAGAAAAAACAAATTTTTATTATGTTTTTATTACTTACCTTGTTGAGTTTATTTGCTAATATTTTATTTTTTTATGCTGTGTTTACAGCATATATGGGTGTTTAGTGTTAAAACAATTTCAGGCAGCCTGAAAAACCAAACCCCGCCGTAGTTCAACGGATAGAACGCGCGCCTCCTAAGCGTGAAATACAGGTTCGATTCCTGTCGGTGGGACCATTAAACGGAATGAAAAATAAGGAAAAAATTATGGAAAACATTACCTTATCAGTCGGCGGTATGACCTGTTGCGGTTGTGCCTCAACCTTAAAACAAGTATTGGAAAATGTGGCAGGTGTGGTATCTGCCGATGTAAATTGGGCAGAAAATTGTGCCGCCGTGTCGTTTGACCCGCAACACACCAATATTGCCACGCTCAAACAAGCGATTGAAAACGCTGGGTTTGACGCAGAATAATCTTTCAGGCAGCCTGAAAATGAATACAAACGATTGGCAACAGCAACTGAAAATAGCAGGCAAAGCGGCGGTCAAACGAGAAGAAGAACGCCGTGAAAAAGAACAAAAGGCAAAGGAAGAACAAGCCGAAAATGCGGTTTTTGCCAATGAAATGAGTGGCATTAAACCCTTGAAAAAGAGCAACCGAGTAGAGCGAGAACGAACACGCACGCCGATTATTCCACGCCGTCAAGAAATTGAACGAGATACCGATAACGATGTATTTATTGGCACAAGCACAATCGAAAACGACACGCCGCCGACACAATACGCAGAGGGCGGCGGCGGTAAAAATGATATTAAAAAATTGCTTGCAGCAGATGATGACGACATTGTCGCCATATTGGATTTGCACGGCTACACGCAAGACGAAGCCCAAGAAGTGTTAAATGAATTTATCGACTTTGTGCAAAAACGCGGCACAATGGGCGAAATTGTGCATGGCAGTGGATTGGGTTCAAAAGGCTTTCGCCCAACACTCAAGAATTTAGTCCGCCGCTGGCTCATGGCTCACCCACAGGTTTTGGCTTATACCGAAAAAGGCAATAATGACGGTGCGGTGCTGGTTTTGCTGAAAAGAAAAATACGATATTGAATTTTTATTCGTTTCAGGCAGCCTGAAAATTATTTTAAGGAGTAATTATGTTTAAAAAAATTATTTTGTCTTTTATTTTTGTCATTTTTGTTTATATATTATCCTGTGCTTGGGCAATGGACTGGATTGATAATCAAAAAATCGAAAATCAATTTTTTAGTAAAAAACAGAAATCAATTATCACATTAAATATTGCCAAAACCATTTGGCAAATTACACCTGCTTTTAATAGAGAAAAAGACGCAGAAAGAGCATTAAAAATTTCTCAGTTATATCTTGATTCTTTTTCGGTTTATTCTAATAAGGATAATATGATAAATATTTTGAAAAAGAATTACTATTTTCTTTTTAATTATTATGATAAACATGAATATAAAATATCAGATAAATTAAACGGAAAATCAGCATATCATAGGTTAATTTTGTTAAATCGTTCATTAGTTAATGTAAAAACTATTGATAGATTAACGGCTAATATTTTTCTTAACCACTTATATAAAGACAATGTAGAAATAATGTGGGTCTGGTATTTTGGTGGTTATGAAAGAGGTTTTAATGATGGATTAGAAAAAATTAACGAGAATTTACAAAATTTGAATGAAAAATATAATACAAAAGCATTTGATATTATTAAAGAATATCATTTAGCAACAAAACTATGTTTTGATAAACATTTATCTCGTGAAAATGCTGACAAACACAATATTGAAAGCCAAAAAATATTTCAACAAATACAACAGAAATTAACACTTAAAAGTGGTGAATTTCAACTATTAAATAATTATTTAAATGAAGAACATTCAATCGTTTTAATACTGGCTCATTTAATTTCATCAAACCAAACTGAATGTGAAAAAGAAGCCAAAAATTTTGCGGATAAAATGGTTGAATTGGCTAATCAATAATATCGTTCAGGCTGCCTGAAAGTTTTTGATTGCTAAAACAATTCCCATACGGGCTTGCAAGTTACAGGTAAATCGGGGGTTTGTCCCACAATTCTACCGAACTCGCCGTTGCCGTGAAAATCGCTGCCTGCCGACGCGTACAAACCGTAGCGGTTGGCTAACAGTGCCAAGTTTAACCGCTCGTTCAAAGAATGTACGCTTGATGACACTTCAATCGCACCCCCGCCATAAGACATAAATTCTTCAACCAAAGCACGCATTGCAGTGGCACTGATTTTATAGCGTGCAGGGTGAGCAATCACTGCCACGCCGCCTGCGTTTGTGATTGACAAAACGGCTTCCTCTAACGAAATCCATTGATGTTTGACATCGCCGATTTTGCCATCGCCTAACCACTTTTTGAACGCTTGCGACAGATTTTCAACCACGCCCTGATTAACCAAATATTGTGCAATATGCGTGCGTGAAACGCTGTCAGGCGAATTTGCCAAGTTTAACGCTCCCTGGACAATATTTGGGGCAATATTTTTTTTCTCTAATTTTTCCGCAATTTTTTGTAGTCGCAACAATCGCCCTTGTCGATTGATTTTTAAGGTGTTTTCTAATTCATCTGACGGCGTAAAATTTAAACCCACAATATGAATGGTTCTGCCACGCCATAATACGGAAATTTCTACGCCATTGATAAACGACAAGCCCAAACTTTGAGCGGTTTGTCGAGCCACTGATAAACCGCCGATATGGTCGTGGTCGGTCAGTGCCAAGCATTCTGCCCCATTTTCAAAGGCTGCCTGAACAACTTGCTGCGGTGAAAATCTGCCGTCTGAAATATAAGAATGGCAATGTAAATC
>JAFWRB010000159.1 GCA_017508845.1 Neisseriaceae bacterium
AAATATATCGGGTTGCTTTTGTAATAGAATTTTAATGAAGTTTTTGCGAATAGAAAGTATTTCAGGCAGCCTTTTTAATACTTCAACCAAGCCACGAACGGCCAATCGTTCTTGATTAAAAAAACTTTCGCAGCCAGCAGCAATCATTTGTTTGCCACCTATGCCAAAAATCTCGCAATCGGGATATTGTTGTTTGAGTGCGGTAATTAAATGTCCGCCCAATAAATCACCCGACACTTCTCCTGCACAAATGGCTATTTTGAGTGGTTTGTTCATTTTGGCAAAAGTATTTATTGACTTAATATTCTCATCAGTTTGTCGGCTTGTCTTGCCCAAGGCATATAATTGCCTGCTTCTGTCCAACTGGCTTTTCTCAAATCTGTTTTACCATTTAAGCAATACAATTTGATTTTTTCCAAGCGTTGATTTAATAAGTCCAAAGCCACATTTTGGTCGATTTGCGTGCTTTGTTTGGCGTTTTCTATTGCCGATGATAACAATTTAAACTTAAATGAACCAATATTATTGGGAATTTCGCAAAACTCTGTTCCCAAAGGAATATTGGTACCCGATATTTGCATAACAACACCGTTTTCGCTATCTTGAACCACACCCAATACTTCGCCATACAATAAGTTTTGACGAATACTGTCAGGTTTTAATCCTGTGGCTTGACATTGAACAAATTCAGGGTAAAGCGTTTCGGTATTGCTATGCACCAAAAACGATAAAGCCGCCCCGTCTGCGGTTAATAAGGTGTTTTCGTAATGTGTGGCTAATTGTTCAATTTTTTCAATTTCATCAAACGGCACGCTCACCGTATAACGGTAATGCACATGTTGCGGTAAAAACGCCACATCGGTTTGCACAATACTGTTTTCTGTCATCAAAGAACAGATAAAAGAAATACGGTCAGACACGGGCTTACCAAACGGACAAGCAGGAATTTGCCACGAATGCACTTCCAACGCGTCCGCCTTGTGGTGTTCTTGCCATTTTTTCAAGGTGCCTACCGCGGGGCATTTGTCTGCCATTGATGCCATTGTTCGCCAAAACAACAAATGCTCAGTTTCAATGGCGTGATTGACCAAAAATGGGTGATGTTGTGCAATATATTTTGCTACATTTTCATTCAATTCTTTATCGTCAAAAATCTCCATTAAACCGTTAATGCCTTGCTGTGCGTCAATGTAATCCACATACATTTTCCGCAATTTGGGATACAGAGCGGTTTCCGATTTTTGGAACACAGGCGGCATAGCAGACGCCATATTCGCCTCCAATGCCAAATGATATTCCACTGTGTTGTGCGTGCTGACGGCGTTATTCACCGCCAAATTATTGGTTTTGGGTAAATCCTTATTGATATTCTCTTGTTTTTCTTCAATATATTTTTTCAGGTGATTGATTTTACCGCCAATTGAGTCAATCACCGCACCCAATAGGCGATAGCCGTAAGATGTGGCTTTGGCGTAGCAATCTGCGGTGTAATGTTGCTGCAACAAATCTGCCATTTTTTCCGCAGGGTTTTGTTTTTGAATATCTTTTTTGCCTCCTTTGGAAGCGTTTTCCCATTGCTGCATTAAGTTATTGTATTCATCAATGGTCGATTTAGCGGTTTCAGCATATTGTTTTTGGCGATTTTTCCACTCGGCTAATTTGGGTTCAAGAATTGTGTTAATATCCGCAAACCATTGCAAAAATATATTTAAAGAACAAGTGGTTGCACGCCACTCTTCGATAATGGCTTGTTCAATTTGCGATACAACAGTTGATGCAGTTTCCGACAAAATACCTTCGCTGGTAGCATAGTGCATATTGATACCCTTGCCGCGAAAATGGCGTTGTGCCACTTCGTTCAAGGATTGATAAACCGAAGTTAAGCGTTCTTTCCACTCTAATTTTTTGGTGTCTGCCAAGAAAAATTGGGTGCGGCTTGCCCACTCTTCGTTAATCGGCGTAATCTTACCTTTTCTACGCGATTGCGGATTTTTTTCAATGATTTCTTCATCTTTCAAAAGATAATCATCGTGCATAAGCCAGCGTTTATCGGTAAATAAATCTTCTAACCAAAACAGTGGTTCTTCATTTTTATCTTTGGGATTTTCACCATAAAACATTCTATTCACAATGCCCGCCACACTTTGTTTGCCTAACATTGCCAACATTTGTGGCGTATCAGCAAATAAGGTGATTTCCCGCGTTTGCCAAAATGACGGTTCTTCTTTAACAGGCAATGGGTATTGAAAATCGCCTGCGGCAATATTAGAAAACAAGCGATATGCTGTATCGGTAATGGCTCGACTAAATGACGCTTTGGTGTTCTCAAACTCAAATAAAGTCATAGTAACTTTTTGCGACAAAATAGAACGACATTCTAAAAACGAAGCATATATTTGTGCGGCTTCTAATTCAGGCATTTCACTTGTGGGCAGCAATAAAGCGACTTTAATTTTTTCTGCCCCCAAATGATTTAATGCATCAATCATCACAGGTAGCATACCTGATGATTCGGCAGACGCTAAATTAACAAATAAATAGAATATACAAGCGTCTTTACATAACTTTTTGATATGTTTTTGAAAATCACCCAAATTTTGTTGTAAGCAAGTAGCGTAAGAACGGCGAAGTAAAGCAGTTGTATCTAAAATATAATCACTTAATGCCGCTTGGGTTAAATCAGCCGTATTTTGAGCAGTTTGATTTAAGGCTGCCTGAAACATTTCAGGCGTAAAAACAATGTGTTGAATATCTTTATGTTTGTCTGTCCATTCAGAATGACCAACATAAAATAAAACAGGTTGTGCATTATCAGGCAGGCGACTGCATAATTGTTCGGTACGCAATAAGCAATCTGTGCTTTGTGGTGAAAGTCCGATAATAATATGACGCATGTCCTGCTCCTTAAATTGCTTAATATGGCGTTTATTACATTTTCTATTAAACGCCCTATCATAAAAATCCGTATTCGATTTATATTTCAGGCAGCCTGAAAATATAAAATAAAACTATTGACTGTGTTTCATCAGTCGCTGTTTCTCTCTCTGCCAATCTTTATCTTTGGACGCTTGGCGTTTATCGTGTTGTTTTTTACCTTTGGCTAAACCCATTTCCATTTTAATATTGCCACGCGAATAATGTAAATCCAATGGCACCAAAGTATAGCCACTGCGTTCAGTTTTGCCAATCAGTTTATTGATTTCTGCTTGTTTGAGCAGCAACTTACGCTGACGAACTGGGTCGCATTTAATGTGCGTAGATGCCGTAGGCAAAGCGGTAATGTGCGAACCCACTAAATAAAACGCACCCTTTTTCCAATGAATATACGATTCTTTTAATTGCACCCGCCCTGCACGAATGGCTTTAACTTCCCAGCCCTGCAAAACCAAACCTGCTTCGATTTTATCTTCAATAAAATAATCGTGAAACGCTTTTTTATTATTCGCAATACTCATAACAATGAAATCATTATATTTGTGCTGAATGTTGATTTTATCAAAATTGTGGCTAAATTTATAATTTTTTGTTGATTTAATTAAAATAGACTTGTAAAAATTGATTTTTTACACAACCCAAATAAACAATTCAGGCAGCCTGAAAGCGTAATAAAGTGGTATAATCCACAACCTTTTTTAAACTTACTCGTGTTCAATACGGGCAATATTATGGAAACAGACAGTTGTAGTTTTTATATTAAAAATCAACAAATTAAAGAATAATCCTGCCCAAATGGTTTTGGCATTTGTGGTAGATTGACAAGAGAACGCACAAATGACCGAACCAAATATCAATTATGCTCCCGACAGCATTTCGGAGCAATTTACACAAATTCAGGATTTGGCAGAACGCTTACTGCCTTACTATGCTCAACCGAATATTGAGCAAAATTCTGATTATATTCAACTGGTTGAATTACTGCACGACTTGCACCCTGCGGATATGGCAGCGGTGTTGGAATCTTTGCCCCTACAAGAGCGGGTGTTGGTGTGGAAACTTGCCCAGCCCGAAGATGACGGCGAAGTTTTGTTGGAAGTTTCAGACTCGGTTCGTGAAACGCTGATTGAGACGATGGGTAAAGAAGAACTCATCGCC
>JAFWRB010000160.1 GCA_017508845.1 Neisseriaceae bacterium
CGCGGTCTGGCATAGCATTTTCAGGGAGCATAAAAAATTTGGCTTGTTTAATCCACATGATTTAACTTTCTAATATCGTCAAAAAAGGGCGAATTATAGCATTTCAGGCTGCCTGAAAGTGTTATACTCGACCTTTTTCATTTAGGAACACCGATTTATGAACGCCATTGCCGATGTGCAGAGTTCTGCCGATACCCGCAATCAACCGATTAGCCGCGTAGGCATTCGTGGCCTGCGTTTGCCGCTTGTGTGGCAGACAATGAGCGGCGGTGTGCATACCATTGCAACCGTGTCGATGTCGGTGTATTTGCCTGCTCATCAAAAGGGCACGCATATGTCGCGGTTTGTGGCACTGATAGAATCTTTTGATAAACCCATAGGTTACGATACACTTTCACTATTAACCCACACTATGCTCAAAGATTTGGACGCTCATTCTGGCGAAATTCATATTCACGCACCGTTTTTTCGCACCAAATCCGCCCCTGTGTCGGGCATTAAAAGCCTAATGGACTATGATATTGAATTATCAGGAGAAGTTGAAAACGGCGAATACTGTCATTCTTTGAAAGTGGTTGTGCCTGCTACTTCTTTATGCCCGTGTTCCAAAGAAATTTCCGATTATGGGGCACACAATCAACGCTCGCATATTACCGTAACACTGCACTGTAACAGTGCGGTTGAACCCGAAGAAGTGATTGATTTAGTTGAAAAACAAGCGTCCTGCCAACTGTACGGCTTACTCAAACGCCCTGACGAAAAATTTGTTACCGAATACGCCTACGACAACCCCAAATTTGTGGAAGACATTGTACGCGATGTCGCCGCCGCACTCAAAGCCGATAGCCGTATTTGTCAATTTATCGTGGAGAGCGAAAACTTTGAATCAATCCACAACCATTCGGCGTATGCGAAGATTGTGTATCCTTAAATTGTAGGGTGGGCATTCTTGCCCACGCTGTTTTTTTTGGGTTTCAGGCTGCCTGAAATTTTTACATACAAGCCTTACGGCTTGTATGGTGGGCTGGAAAGCCCACCATACTCTTAATTATTGGTAATAAACCGTTTCACGCAACCGCCTAAACTTTGTGCTGCCATAGTGGCTGCGGTTTGTGTTCGTGTATTGGGGTTAATTAAGCCCACTGTGTTTTCGGCGGTGATGTTTTGCGATGCTTCTTCGCTGACGCAACCGCATATTTTTTGTTCAATTTCCGCTTTTTTCTGTGCGGTTAAAATCAAGGACACCATACGCCACTCTTTGCGGTCATTGAGTTGTCCTTTACATTCGTTTTCTAACAAGGGTTTGACAATCGCTTGCGAAATGCCGCCCTGCCCGTCTGATGTGGCACACGCCGACAGTAATAATGGCAATAAAAACGCGAGTTTTTTCATCATTCACTCCTTAAAAAGACGCATTATACATAAAAAAATCCCTTGCCAAACAGCAAGAGACGAAACTTAAAGGAACACAAACCACTACCTAATTTCGTTAGATAACGAAAAATAGGCGTTAAAACAAACCAACACTGACTGTCTGCTTTAACGATAATGAGAATATTATCATTTTCATTATAATAAGTCAAATAAAAATTGCTATCATTTTTGAAAATAAGGTAATTATATTGATTTATATAGATATTATTTTTATATTGATTGTTTTCAGGCTGCCTGAAAAGTGCTTAAAATGTGTGGCGGGCAAGTTGCCTACCCTACGCACGCTATCAATATGTTATATTTACGCCTTTTACGCCACAAGCAACAAAAATGACGCAATCTTTACTTTCCACTTCCCTTTGGCGGCGATTGTTTATTGCCCTAATTGCGGTTGCCGCGTTGTGGGCTGTGTTTTTTTGGGTGATTTAATTATGCCGATTATTGTCGAAAACATCACCGTCAGTTACCGCCAGTTGCCTGCGGTACACCATTTGTGTGCCGTGTTTGGCGAGGGTGAGGCGTGGGCGTTGTGCGGACCTAATGGGGCGGGCAAATCGTCTTTGCTCAAAGTGATTATGGATTTGGAAAAAACCGACACAGGTAAGGTGATTTTTGACGGCTTAACCCGCAAGGATATTGCCTATTTACCGCAAGTTTCCGCCATAGACCGCAGTCAGCCTTTAACTGTGTTTGAACTCACCGCAATGGGTTTGTGGTATGAAATCGGCTTTTTTGGCGGCTTATCTAAACAGCAAAAAGAGCGTGTTTTCAATGCCTTACAAAGAGTAGGTATGGAAAACGAAGCAAATAATTTAATCAGTCAATTATCGGACGGACAATTTCGCCGTGTTTTATTTGCCCGAATGTTGGTGCAGAAAGCCAAATTTTTGCTGTTAGATGAACCCTTTAATGCGATTGACGAACAAACCACGCAAGCCTTATCGGAAGTACTTTCAGGCTGCCTGAAACAAGGGCAAGGCGTTGTGGCAGTGTTGCACGACAATCGTTTGGTGCGACAGTATTTTGCCAACACATTGCTGATTGCACGAGAAAAAATCGCCGCAGGAAAAACCGCCGAAGTTTTAACAGCCGAAAATTTAGAACGAGCCGCCCGCTTTCGCCAAGACCAGTTTGATATTGACGCTTGGTGCGAAGAAGAAACAGGCGTTCATCAGCACCATTATCATGAGTATTAAAATGGTAGGGTGGGTTTTAACCTACCGATAACCGCCGTAGGGTGGGCTTCCCAGCCCACCACAACGCCGATAGGCGTTGATTAGCGGTGTGATGAAGAGTTGATTTTGCCCTTACGGGCTTAATGTTCAAAGAATTGGAAATTATGCCGACACTGTCGGCACAATTAAACGGACAAAATGACTACCGTCATTGCGAGAACGCCGTAGGGTGGGCAACTTTAAAGCCCTACGCAGTTGATTTTGGGTATGAATGATTTTTCAGGCTGCCTGAAAATTTGAATGAAAACGCGTGGGCAACAAAGTTGCCCACCGCAACACAGGTTGAAATATTTGTTTCAGGCTGCCTGAAAAGGTTTTTTCGAAA
>JAFWRB010000017.1 GCA_017508845.1 Neisseriaceae bacterium
ACGCTCACCGTGCGTTCTCGTGGAGACGCGGATATTCCTTTGGGCAATCAGTCGTATCATTTGTCGTTTAGCGAATTTAAAGCGACAAATATTATGGGCAACGAAGAAAATCCTGATGAAAAACCGCACAATGTTGGGGCAACAATCACCTACACCATTGCGGATAACGCAGGGCAGAACTTGGTTTTGATGAATTATATGTTGCCGCAAATGCGTGAGGGTTATGCTTATTACTTTTACGGCGTGCGAGAACCGCTTGACCCTGCTTTTCGCTGGGCAGCACTGCCCACAGACAATTCAGGCAGCCTGAATACATTTATGCTGTTGCGACAAGCCTTAAAAGACGAGCAAACGCTGAATATTTTGGCAGAAAAAATCGCCGCAACCGCACCTGAAACGCAAAAAGAACGCACAATGCAATTTACGCAAAGCATTTTAAAACTGTTTTCTGTCGGCGGTTACGCCACAATGGACGCGTTTATTCGTGAAAAAATCCCTGAGGCAGAACAGGAAGAAATGGCAAAAGTATTTTATCAAACAATGGCTTATGCCACAAATCAACTTTTAGACGAAGTGAGCATTCAACATAGCCTACCCAAATGGGATAACGACACCGCACGCCAACGCTTTGTAATGGATACGCTACAAGGCTATACCGCTTTGGCAAAATATCCTACACCTTTGTTATTACAGTTAAAAAGTTATGAAGAAGTGAATGCGTCGGGCTTGCAAATGACCCGCTCACCTGGTATGAAATGGGTGTATTTAGGCTCGCTGCTCTTAACTTTGGGTTCGATTTTAATGTTTTATGTTAAAGAACGGCGTGCGTGGATACTCTTAAATAACCATAACTTGCGTTTTGCCATGACGGCAGGACGACACAAAAACGATTTGGATAGCGAGTTTCCACAACACACGCACAACATAGAACGCTTGATTAAGGATTTTTCTGATGAAAAACAATAACTTACAACACGAACTTTTGCAAAAACAAGGTTTTTTCAAAAATTTAAGCCTTGCCGACTGGATTTTTGCTTTAATTATCATACTGTTAGCCGTGTTCGCACGCATCAAATTAGTACATAGCACGCCTGATATTTACGAAGAAGTGATTTTTGTGATAACCGCCGTGTCTATCATTTTTTTAGGCTGGCTTTTCAAAGACTTACGCTGGTTTATCCCCATAACCGCCATGACTGCCTACCTTGCGGTGCTGTCCTACGGCGGTAATATCGACAACAGCAATCGCTTTTGGTTGAAATATATGCTCTCATCGCAATCAGCAATTATGTGGCAGTGCGTGCTGATTGTTTTGGCGTTTTTTGTCTATTTATTAGGCAGTATCATTGCCGTCAAACAAAAACAAGACAACAACACGCTCATCAGCATAGCCACAGGCATTGCGTGGGCAGGGGCATTAGCAGGCTTTGTGGGCTTGCTTGTGCGTTGGCACGAAAGTTACTTAATCAGCACGGACGCAGGACATATTCCTGTGTCGAACTTATACGAAGTTTTGGTACTGTTTATGGCAGTAACCGCGTTGATGTTTTTATACTATGCAAACAAAACCCGCTTACACCGTTTGGGCGTGTTTGTGTATGCTTTTCAGGCAGCCTTAGTGGCGTTTTTCCTGTGGTATGTGAATAGCCGTGCGAATGTGGGCGACATTCAACCCCTAATCCCGGCTCTGCAATCGTGGTGGATGAAAATCCATGTGCCTGCTAATTTTGTGGGCTACGGCGGTTTCTGCTTGGCAGCGATGTTAGCAGTCGCCGAACTCAAAGCCCTATCAAACGAAGAAAAAGGCAAAACAGGCGGCTTTTTGCCGTCATCGGAAGCGATTGAAAACATTATGTACAAAGCCGTTGCCGTAGGATTTTTATTCTTTACCATTGCCACAATCTTGGGAGCATTATGGGCAGCAGACGCGTGGGGCAGTTATTGGAGTTGGGACCCAAAAGAAACTTGGGCGTTAATTGTGTGGCTTAACTACGCCGTGTGGCTACACCTACGATTAGTCGCAGGCTGGCGTGGCAAAGTGTTAGCGTGGTGGGCAATCTTGGGCTTACTCATCACCACATTCGCCTTTGTCGGCGTGAATATGTTCTTAACAGGCTTGCATTCCTACGGCGGATTGTAAAACATTGGGTAGGTTCTTTTAAACCTACCCAATTTTTTCAGGCTGCCTGAGAACAATATAACTCTTTATTTCACATAAACTTTATAATCGCCGTAACCTTTACTATCCATTTCGTCATACGGAATAAATTCCAAAGCCGCTCCGTTAATACAATAACGCAAACCGCCTTTATCTTTGGGACCATCGGTAAAAACATGCCCTAAATGACTGCCGCCTAAACGGCTTTGCACTTCAACTCTTTGCATATTATGACTATTGTCAGGTGTGAATTTTACGGCGTCTGTGGTAATCGGGCGAGTGAAACTCGGCCAGCCGCTGCCTGAATTAAATTTATCTGTGCTGGCAAACAGCGGTTTTTTGCTGACAATATCCACATAAATGCCTTTTTGATAATGTTTGTCATAAGGGTGCGAAAAGGCTTGTTCTGTGGATTTTTCTTGCGTAACCGCAAACGCCGTGCTGCTTAAAGTCGCTTTGAGTTTGGATTGCGTGGGCACAACAAAACGGCTGTCGGGGTTAATCGGCAATTTGGCTTTGCCTAAATCAATGTGGCAGTAGCCGTTGGGATTTTTCTGCAAATATTTTTGATGATATTCTTCGGCAACCACAAAGTTTTTCAAGGGTTCCACAATCACCGCAAACGGTTTGTTGTGTTTTTTCTGTTCATTCGCAACAAAGGCTTTAATTTCTTTACCTAATTCATTATCGTCTTGCCAAAAAATACCCGTGCGGTATTGTCGCCCCTTATCGTTGCCTTGTTGATTGACGGAAAATGGGTCGATAATGCTGAAATAGCGTGCCAAAATTTCGCCTAAATGCACGATATTTTCATCAAATTCCACTTTTAAGGTTTCGGCGTGGTCGGTGTGCATAATACTGTAATAATCGGTTTTATCGCCCTTACCATTCGCATAGCCCACTGTGGTAGATTTTACGCCTGCCACTTGGTCAAAATAACCCTGCACACCCCAAAAACAACCGCCTGCTAAATACACCGTTTTCATATTTTCTTTCGCCTGTGCTATGGAAACGCTGATAACAATCATCAGCATAAACAAGATTTTTTTCATTGAAAATAACTATCCAAATTGAATTTATGAAAGATAAATACTAAAACAAAAACAGTTCTTTTGTCAAAGGAATTATTTTTATGCTTGCTCAACTTTTGCCAAACAGCATTTCAGGCAGCCTGAAAAGGGTTCAGGCTGCCTGAAAATTGGCTTGGTACTTAAATTACACGCGTTCTTCGGCTTCTGTCAATGATTTAACGATAATCACAATTTCATCATCATCGTTTTCTTCGTCATTGTGTTGAATAAAACCCAATTTCGCCGACATCGCCAACATGTTGGTGTTATTTGCCAAAACTTCGCCGTACATGGTTTTGAAGCCTTGACATCGTGCCACATAAAACAGCGAGTTCATCAAAATTGTGGCAATGCCCTTGCCTTGATGAGCGTCCGACACGGTTACCGCAAATTCGCACGCACTTAAATCAGGGTCGGCGGCATAGCGGGCAATGCCCAAAATGTCGTGTTCTTGGTTAATCATCAGCAATGCCATATCACGACTGTAATCAAGACGCGTG
>JAFWRB010000161.1 GCA_017508845.1 Neisseriaceae bacterium
CCATGCTTTTCTTGAATATTTTGCCAATGTTGTTTGGTTTGTTCAATATCATCTTGTTCATCATAAAGAAAACCAAGATTAAATTGAGCCTTGGCATATTGTTCTAAATCATGCTCTTCTTGAATATTTAGCCAATGCTGTTTGGCTTGTTCAATATCATCTTGTTCATAATAAAGAACACCAAGATTAAATTGAGCCATAGCATATCTTTTAACATCATGTTTTCCTTGAATATTTAGCCAATGTTGTTTGGCTTGTTTTATCTCACCTTGTTTGTGATAAAAAATACCAAGATTAAATTCAATTTTTGCAATCGTTTTATCTAAATTATCTTGACGAGCATTATTTAATTTTAAGGTACACTGAGTTAAAACTTTTCTTGTGTTATCATCGACACACTCAGAAAGTCCTTCAATTTCTTTTTTTAATTCTTCCACTTGTTGTTTGGAATATGGTGTTTGATTGTTGCTCATAGCGTTCTCCTAAATGGACGATAAAGAAAGAAAATAAACTTGCCTATTTTATCATTATTTTTAAAGCATTATCAGTTTTCAGGCTGCCTGAAACGAAGTTCGGCGTAAGCCAAAAACTTTTTGCAATGCCGTTCTTCGTAGTAGGGAGATTACTACGCCTTGATTTCATCAAGGCTCGTAATGACAGTATCTTTTTACGGTGTTTCGCAATGACAAATTCCCTGCACAGGAAGTGCCACCCCTGCACGGGAAGTGCTTTCAGGCAGCCTGAAAATATGCTGCGATTTCTTGTTTGGATAATCCGCCACTTAATGCCACAATCAGTTTGGCTAATGTGTTTTCTATTGTGTGTTTGCCGCCGTTGATTGCGCCGATTTGCGTGAATGGCAAATTTGCAGCGTAGCGTTGATTGACTTTGCTTTGCCACACTTGGCTTAATATAATCAATGGTTTATCGTTTTTGCAAAAGTTTTGGGCGTGTTGTAAAAATGCTTGATTATCGGGCAAATTGCCGTTGCCGTATGCCAAAATAATCGCCGCGTGCGTGTTGTCAGTTAATAAAGACGCGGCATTTTCCCAAGCAAATGCAGGTGTGGGATAAATGGTTGCAATACGCAAATTTGGGTTGATTTGAATGTTTTTTTGTGGCAAAACAGGGGGTTCAGGCAACCTGAAAAAATGCCACTGATTGTTTTTTATTTGTGCAAGCGGTGTTTGCCAAATGCTTGAAAATGCTTGATTATTTTCGGTAGAAACTTTACGACAATCGGTAGGGTCAAACAGCGTTTGATGAAACACTAAACCCACCCCCAAAAAACCTTGTTGAATCAAAGAAATAGCCGATAAAAGATTGTCAGGTGCGTCTGAATGCTTTTCAATCCACGCTTTTTGCGAGCCTGTGAAAATAATCGCTTTATCGGTGTGATGAAACACAAGGCGGAATAGAGCGGCGGTGTAAGCCATTGTATCCGTGCCGTGCAAAACAATCACCGCGTCTGTGTGCGGCAATATTTGGCGGATTTGTTCAATCCATTGCCCCCAGTGTTGTAGAGAAATCTGAGAAGAATCAATCGCTTGCTCGCTTGATATAAACGATAATTCAATATCTTTCAGGCTGCCTGAAAAGTGTTTAGCAATTTTTTCAGGCAAGCCCAAATCAGGCATAAACCCTTGCGGCGTATCAACCATACCGATTGTGCCGCCTGTGTAAAATAAGGTGATTTTCATAGAAATGCTTTCGTTAATAGATTTTCAGGCAGCCTGAAATGCTTATTTTACCGCCACTTCCACAGCAATCGGTTTTAATACTTGCAAATCTTGTGGATTGATTTTCACCAAAAAACCGCGTTTGCCGCCGTTGATATAAATTTCAGGTAAAGACAAAATCGAGCGTTCTACATACACAGGCAACGCCTGTTTTGTGCCAAAGGGAGAGCAGCCGCCAACCATGTAACCCGTTAATTTTGTTACGGTTTCAGGCTTTACCGTTTCAATATGCTTTACGCCTATTGTGCGTGCCATATTGCGTGTGGAAATTTCACAATCGCCGTGCATTAACACAATCATTGCCCGTTTGTTTTCGTCTTGTAAAACAATGGTTTTAATCACACAATGCTCATCAACGCCTAATGCAAGGGCAGAATGACTTGTTCCGCCGTGTTCCACATAATCATATTCAAACGGCAAAAACGCCACAGAATGCTGGCGTAAAAAACGAATGGCGTGCGTCGTGGGCGGTTTTTTACTCATATTCAGGCTGCCTGAAATTTACGGATTTTGTTCCAAAAACAAAGCAATATCATCGGCTAATTCCTGTGCCGTTGTGCCGTAGGGTTCATATATCGCCGTCTTGCCCTGTTTATCAATCAAATAAACGCCCGTGCTGTGATCCACAGTGTAACTGCCGTTTGATAACGGCACAAATTCTCCAACCACACGCCAGTCTTGTTTTACTTGCTCTAATTGTTCCATCGTGGGACCCAGAGCAATAAAATCAGGGTGAAACAGCGTTACATAACCGTGCAGTGCTTCTATCGTATCGCGTTCGGGGTCAAGCGTAACAAAATAAACCCGAACACTTGCCGCTTGTTTGGGCGAAAGTTTTTTCATCGCCTGCGACAGCGTCAAAAGCGTGGTCGGACAAATATCAGGACAATGCGTATAACCAAAAGTAATTAAAGAAATATGATTAACCGCTTGCCCAAACAACACCTCTCCGCCCGAAGTGGCAGCCAAAGGTATAGCCGAACCTAAATCTTTATCACGAATATCGCTACCCGTCATTTCTTTGACTTGCTCCGTCTGTGGCGGTACAGGCGGCGGCGTAATATCTCGCTCCTGTTTAGGCTGACACGCCGCTAACAACAATACACAAGGCAGAACATATTTGAACATAGCATTTTCCTAAAATCAGATAGCGATATTATAGTCGATTTAGAAGAAAAGTAGCCAAGACAGAAAGCCTACGACAGAAAATAGAATATACTGTGTGGTGAAGAATAGTGCGTTTAAGGCTGCCTAAATTTACAGCACTTTAAATGCGATAAAAATCAGGATAACACCCAAGATAAAGCAAATCAGGCGAGAAATGTAGTTGCCTTTGTTGTGAATGGGGTCGTCCCATATTGGCAAAATACGGGCAATCACTTCTTGTGTCAGCCACTCAATAAAGCGGTCAAATGGGTGCCAGTAACTACTTAAAACGCTTTCAAATAAAGCAATGCAAATTAAGGCGATGCCTGAAATAATCAAAATATGTTGCAAAATACTCATTTTTCCCCTTTCACATTTCCCAAGCAATCGCCACTGCGGATAGCCAATCTTTTTCGCTGTGTGCAATATTGCCGTCAAAATTAGCAATGTTGGTCATTGCGGTTAAGATTTGTTGTTTATCTGTAATGGATAAATGGTCGAGTTTTTGTAATAAACTTGATAAACGACCTAAAGGAATGGCGTTGTTGTATTCAATTAAACCTAATCTACATTCAACGCAGGCTACTATAAAGGATTTTTCAGCATTTTTGCCGTTATTACAATGTGTTGCGGTTAAAGAAAGTAACTCAATAATTTCTGTTTTTAATTTATCTTTGGGAATAGGTGATAAAAATCCTGCCATTAAAGAAGTTTTCAGGCAGCCTGAAACCGCTGCATAAACGCAATGTTCAAACAGGGTGATTTTATCGTCTGATTTAATCACCTGTTGCAAAAACTGTTTGTATTTATTGATATTTTCTTCACCAATAATATTTAATCGTAAATTGGGCAAGGCAATTGCCAAAACCGCAAAACGCCTCTCATCAGGCAAAGCGTGTTCTAATAGGTTTTTGATATTGTTATGTAATTCTTTATTAAACAATTCGGCAATATCCAAACACACTTTTTTATTATCGCTGTGGCAGGATAACATTGCCACGACAACTGCAGAAGCCTTTTCAGGCTGCCTTGCGGCGGATAACCAATAATCTTCGTCTTTAATTTCGCCTTTGTTTGCAGTGTTACCAATAACTCCCAACACTGCCGCCACCGCCAATGTGTCATAGACCATTTGTTGATTTTGATTAGTTGTGGGAATAATTTTAATTTCGTCTTCTGCGACGTTTTGGGCACTGTTTTTGCGTGAGCCTAACACATTTTGCACTTTGGTTTGATTATAAAAAGGCGTGTCTTGGCTTGGGCGTGGTGTTTCATCTTCTGTGGCAATCGAACCGCCGTACCAGTGGGGAAGCATTTTTTTAATGCGTTCTTGCGTATTGGGGTGCGTGTGTAGAATTTGAAATTCATAAATTGGATTTTTACCAAAAGTTAATAATAAATGTTCTAAATCCAATAAAAAAGTGTCGGCAAATAAAATATATGACCATTTGGTTTGCAAACTTTTTTGTAAAACAGATGCCAAACCATTTGGATAACGAGTTAATTGCACAGCTTTGGCGTCTATTTGAAAAACATTGTTACGGCAGATAATAGATTTAATTATTCTGGCAAAGAAATATCCTAAATAAGAAATAAACCAAATTGGAAATAGAAAAAGAATAATGAAAAATACAACCAATAAACGAGCGTCCATTTCATTTCTTTCACTATACGCATTAGTGTATATTTCTCTAAATACGATATAAATACATTCCAAACCAAATAAAACGCCATATATTAAAGTATTTAATCGAGCATAACCGTTAATAATTTGAGCCATTTGGTATGCCGCAACTCCTTGTAATTCATCACGATTTA
>JAFWRB010000162.1 GCA_017508845.1 Neisseriaceae bacterium
AAAATGTTGGTATTAGGCATTGAATCTTCTTGTGATGAAACGGGCGTGGCGTTATTCGATAGCGATAGCCAAACGCTGTTATCCCACGCATTGCATACGCAAATGGCTATGCACGCTGAATATGGCGGCGTGGTGCCTGAACTTGCCAGTCGTGACCATATTCGCCGTTTGGTACCTTTAACAAATGAATGTTTGCAAAAAGCAGGCAAAACATACGCCGATATTCAAGCCATAGGCTATACACAAGGACCAGGTTTAGGCGGTGCCTTGCTCACAGGTGCGGCGTTTGCGAATGCTTTGGCGTTTGCCTTGCATATTCCTGTGATTGAAGTTCATCATTTAGAAGGGCATTTGCTCTCACCCTTTTTAAGCGAAAAAAACATTCGTTTCCCCTTTCTGGCATTATTGGTGTCAGGAGGTCATACGCAGATTATGGCTGTGGAAGAAGTCGGCAAATACACGCTTTTGGGCGAAAGTATTGATGACGCAGCAGGTGAAGCGTTTGATAAAACGGCGAAATTGTTGGGCTTGCCCTATCCAGGCGGAGCGAAATTATCACAGTTAGCCGAATTAGGAAAAGACGGTGCGTTTGACTTTCCGCGTCCGATGATACATTCGGGCGATTTTGAAATGAGTTTTTCGGGCTTAAAAACCGCGGTTTTAACTTGCGTGAAAAAACAAGGCGAGAACCTATCAGACCTAACTCGCAACAATATTTGCCGAGCGTTTCAAACCGCTGTGGTTGATGTGTTATACAGCAAAATCAAAACCGCATTAAGCCAAACGGGTTTCACACAAGTGGTTGTGGCAGGCGGCGTGGGCGCAAATAAAGCCTTGCGTGCAAAACTCAAAACGCTTAACGCCGAAGTGTTTTTCCCCAAACAAGAATGGTGTACCGATAACGGTGCGATGATAGCCTACGCTGCCGCACAGCATTTGGATAAAGCCCATAAAGCAGGCGGTTTTACGGTGAAACCAAGATGGCCATTAGCAATGAGCAATTAGTTGTATTTACATTTTGGCTTCGCCCAAATTGCGGTTTGTTTGCTTCGCAAACCTTTTATTGACTTCGTCAATAAAGATTTCACTTCGTGAAATAAACCTTATTTTAGCTTCGCTTTACGGCTCGCAGAAATTGCAGTTTGATTGCTTCGCAAATCCTTTATTGACTTCGTCAATAAAGATTTCACTTCGTGAAATAAACCTTATTTTCAGGCAGCCTGAAAAACTTCCCTGATTACCCCTGCTGCTCTAACATTTTTCTAAATCGAAATAAAGCAACATTCAAAAAAAACAAACCCATAACAGCAATAATCAGCACCTTGTGTCCAATTACAGCAAAGCCACTGCCGCGAAAAATAATGTCTTGGGTAATCGCCACAAAATGTTTGGCAGGATTGATGACAATGATTTTCTGCACGATGTCAGGCATACTCTCCACAGGAGTCATCGCTCCTGATGTCAGTTGAATCACAATTAAAAACGGTATGACCAATAAACCTAATTGCGGCATAGTGGGAGCGAAAGTGGCAGCAAGTATGCCTAATGCGGTTGTGGCAAATAAATACACAGTTGCCGCAGCGGCAAACAACGCAAGACTGCCGTTAATCGGTATGCCGATACTCAAATGCACCACAAAATACATTGACAACACAGCAGCAATCAGCAACACCACGCCATTAGCAATAATTTTGGCGAGTGCAATTTGGCGAGCGTCAATCGGCATTACAAGCAAATGTTCCAGCGTACCGTGTTCTCGCTCGCGAATCACCGCCGCACCGACTAAAATCACCGACAACATTACCAAATTATTCACAATCTGCATCACAGTCGAATACCAAGACGAATCGCCGTTTGGGTTATACCATTTTCGCATCACCACTTCATACGGCATATTATTTTGATTTATATGAAAAAAATCGGCAATTTCCTGACGAAAAATTTGTTCAATATAACTTGCCCCGCCTGCGGCAATGGTCATTGAAGTGGCATCAACGCTCGCCTGAATTTTGGGATTTTTGCCTGCGATTAAATCTTTCTCGAAATGGGGCGGAATATCCAAAAGAAAAATAAACTCGCCGCGTTCCATTTGAGCGTTTGCATCGTGTCGCTCGACTTCTTCCACAGACTTAAAATAAGGCGGCAGCAAGGCAGCACGCAGACGATAAGACAAAGCAGAACGATCATCATCAATCACGCCCACCGTAGCGTTATCCACTTCCGCCTTAACCCCTTCGTGAATCACAAACGGCACAAAACCAAACATCACCACAATGAGCAACACCATAACACGGTCGCCCAAAAGCGAACGAAACTCTTTAAGACAAAGTTGCCACAAGGTTTGAAAAAATTGCATGGTCTTGTTGGGGTTAGGTAAAATTAAAATGATAAAGGGTTTTGTGGTAGGGTGTAAATGGGGTTTTTACAATGCTTATGCTTGCCAAAGTTTTTATTGATTTTGTGAAAATAAACCTTGCTTAATTGCGTTGAAACTTTGGCTTGTTTGCTTTTTCAAAGCTTTTATTTATTGTGTGAATAAAGATTTCACCTATAACGGCGAAATAAACCTTGTTTTTTGTTTTTTTATGTAATAAAGCACGAGAAAAATAGCGAAACAGGGTGATTTAATGTTATATTAAGCGGTTTCAAATTTTCCGACAGGAGAACACACGATGAGTCAATTAGCACGGCAAGTCAAAGCCTATTTTGACGACAAAAAACTCAATTACGAAACTCGCACGGGGGAAAATGAAGAAACCTTGATTCGTGCAGGTTTTGAGATGAAAAATTCGCCAGCGGTGAGCATTATTATGGTGTTTCCCAAAGATGAGCAAGCGTGCAAACTGTTTGCTTATGACATTATTCAATTCAAAGCCGCTCGCAGAGCCGAAGAATACAAATTCTGCAACGAAGTGAATGTGCGTTATCGCTGGGTGAAATTTTACGCCGAAGAGCAGGCAGACAATATCACGGCCACAATGGATATTCTTTTGCCAAGTGAAGAAATGTGCGGCGAAAAAGTGTTTGCCTCATGTATGAACTTCTTGGGCATTATTGACGAAGCCTGCGGCATTCACAACAACGAAGTGTAATTTTAGGAGAATATGATGGCAAACAAAGCATCTGAAATTGCTCAAAAATATTTTGATAGCATTAACTTTTCTTACACCGTAACGGGCGAAGAGCAGGAAGCCTTGCGTGCGGCTTTTGAACTGAAAAATCGCACCGATTTGGATTTGATGATGATTTTTGACCCTGCCGCAAACAGTTGTGCCATTCGTTCGTTTGGTATTGCGAAAATTCAAGACGGCACGGAAGACAAAATTTATGCCTTGATGAATCGCTTAAACGCACAATTTCGTTGGGTAAAATTTACGCTGATTGAAAGCACCAAAACCATTGTGGCTGCGGACGATTTGTTGTTAGAAGAAAAAACCATTGGCGAAGAAACTTTCTCGCACGCTATGCAAATGGCACGCATTATTGATGAAGCGTACCCTGAAATTATGCAAACCATTTGGGGCGGTAAGTAATGGATATTCAAGAAAAAATTGATAACATTGTCAAAAGCCATAAGGTTGTTTTGATGATGAAAGGCACCAAGCAATTTCCGCAATGTGGTTTTTCAGGCAGGGCAGTGGAACTCTTGAAAGCAGCAGGTTGCGAAGATTATTTTGTGGTGAATATCTTGCAAGACCCAGAAATGCGACAAGGTGCAAAAGAATACGCCGACTGGCCGACTTTTCCGCAACTGTATATCAACGGCGAATTTGTCGGCGGTGCGGATATTATGTGGGAAATGTACCAAGCAGGAGAATTGCAACAGGCGTTAGGTGCGTGATTGTTTATAATAAAAAAATCTCATTCATTTGAATGAGATTTTTTTTCAGGTAGCCTGAATAAAGTTTCATTTTGTAATACAATACACCCCCCGATTTTTTATTTTCAGGCAGCCTGAAATTATGAGCATTAAATCCGACAAATGGATTCGCCAAATGAGCGAGTCGCACGGTATGATTGAACCGTTTGAAGCCCGTCAAATTAAAGAAATAGACGGCAAAAAAGTGATTTCTTATGGCACTTCATCTTATGGTTATGATATTCGCTGTGCCAGAGAATTTAAGATTTTTACTAATATTAACAGTACCATAGTCGATCCCAAAAACTTTGACCCACGCAATTTTGTGGAAGTGGAAGACGATTTTTGCATTATTCCGCCGAATTCTTTTGCTCTGGCTCGCACAGTGGAGTATTTTCGCATTCCGAGAAATATTTTAACGGTGTGCTTGGGCAAATCGACTTATGCACGGTGTGGCATTATTGTGAATGTAACGCCGTTCGAGCCTGAATGGGAAGGTTTTGTTACGCTTGAATTTTCTAACACCACGCCGCTACCTGCTAAAATTTATGCGGGCGAGGGTGTGGCACAGGTGCTGTTTTTTGAAAGCGATGAAGCGTGCGAAACTTCGTATAAAGACCGCAACGGCAAATATATGGGACAAACGGGCGTTACTTTGCCCAAAGCGTAAATATAGTCGTTTCATAGCAAAACCATACGGCGTTGGCTCGCCTTGCTGTATTATTTATACTATCTGCGGCTCGCCGCCTTGTCAGCATTTACTCTGAAACGACTATGGATTATTTTTAACGAACGAAGTGAAGTTAAAAACTCTTTCAACCAAAAGGAACAAAACAATGAGCGAACGAATGGTTCAATGTGTGAAATTAGGCAAACAAGCCGCGGGCTTAAAATTTCCGCCTTTGCCAAATGATTTGGGCAAACGCATTTTTGACAATGTTTCCCAAGAAGCGTGGGCAGGCTGGATGCAGCGGCAAACGATGATTATCAACGAAAACCGTTTAAATTTAGCCGAAGCCGCCGCCCGAGAATACATTTATCAGCAAATGGAAGAATATTTTTTTGGCGATAGTGAATAATTTTTGCGAGAGAATGCCTTGACAATTTTATACACTGCTGTATAATCTCGGTTTCTTTCGCAGATGCGGGAATAGCTCAGTTGGTAGAGCGCAACCTTGCCAAGGTTGAGGTCGCGAGTTCGAGACTCGTTTCCCGCTCCATTCTCTTTTTTACTTCCCATAAGGTTACAATATGAGCAATCAAAATATGACCGATTACACACAAATCGGGCAAAGCGTTTCTGCACAAGAAGTTGTATTAAGCAAAACCTACAAATTGTTAGCCCTGTCGTTTTTACCGTGTGCCGCAGGGGCTGTGGTGGGTATGTTTTTTAACCCGTTTTTAATGCTGTTTTCCAGCAATTTTTGGGTAGGCGTGATTGCCTTTTTTGGTTTTTTCTACGGTATGTGTTTTTTGATTGAGAAAAACCGTTACAGCAATGTGGGCGTGGCTCTGCTTATGGTTTTTACCTTTGGAATGGGTATGATGCTTACTCCAGTGTTGGCATTGGCGATGACAGGTGGTACAGGCGGTAAATTAGTGGCTACTGCCGCTGTCATGACTGCCGCTATTTTCTTTGCAATGGCGGCTATGGCACGCCGTGCGAACATTAACACGCTTGCTTTGGGCAATTTTTTAGCCATCGGTGCGATTGTGCTGATGATAGGCGTTGTGGCTAATTTGTTCTTACAATTATCCGTCTTGTCTTTGGCATTAGCAGGTTTGTTTGTGATTTTCAGTTCTCTGTTAATTATGTGGCAAGTGCGAAATGTGATTGAAGGCGGCGAAGACAGCCATATTAGTGCGGCTTTAACAATCTTTATCGCCATTTACAACCTATTCACCAGCCTGTTGCGTATTTTAATGGCTTTGTCTGGTAATGATTAACTGATTGTTTGATATAGAAAGACGCCGTTTGATAATGCGGCTTTTTTTTATGGGATTATTTTTCAGGCTGCCTGAACGATTTTATTTTATTAGATAACATAGTATAATATGAGGATTGTCCTAATTAGTATGGTTGAAATGGTGTTATTATGGAAAATGTTAGAGTTCAAGTGCCAGTAATGGAAAATGGCAAACCAGTAATGGAAAATGGCAAACCAGTAATGAAAATTGGAGAGTTAGTTGAAGTCGTAGAACAAAAGGAGCCTTGGTCTGAATATCGTCTTAAAGACGGTACTGTTGTGCGAACAAAACAGACGATGATGCAAATTGTTAAAATGATGGATACAGATAAACCGACTTATTCATTTCAGGCACAATCTGTTATTTCAGTTATTCCGCCTATATCAGAAGATAGTGAGTAAAAAATGAATGTTTATTCAGTTGTTGTATCCACAACGCTTGCTTGTTCGTTTTCTATTTTTTCTTCGGGCGAAGAAGTTTTGTTTATGCCTGAGCAAAATAATAATGTGATTAGTATTGAAGAAACTAATAACAGTGTTTTTATAACTCCTTCAAAATTATCATTTATTTCTAATAATGATACTATTACTTATTCTAATGAACAACAAGTAGATAATTTAAATCATTTATTGGTTAGAGAAGATGATATTATTCAGGTCATTAACACAAATAGTAATTTAATTATTGGTGAAATTGATTTAGAATTAGATGAAATAAAAAAAATTGATGGTATATCACCTGAAATCATCAAAGTATTTAATCAAACAGCAGAACAATTAAAGGTTTTTTTGAATAGAAATATCAGGATAAAAAAAATGCCTGACATTATCACCTTTAATAAAGGTTATTTTGGTTTATCTTGGAATACATTAGATGATAAAACAATTTATTTATATTCATTACCAGATAATAAATTGTTTTATCAAATTATTGGCGATAATTTTAATCATAAAGAAATCGTTGATAGTAAATATCAAAACTTTCAAAATTTAATTGATAAAATAAATAAAAAGGTTTGAATATACCTAATATTGTTACCCATTTTACCAATAATAGAAAATGTATTGATAAACAAAATAACAGATTAAAACCAAAGGCTTTTATACACCCTAATAAAAGTGAAGTTTCCGTTGTTGATATTGATGAAGAATTAACACAACCTCATCGCGATGAACTTATTTTTGCAATAGGTAATTTAATTTATACAGGTGAGCAGAAAGTTAAGGCTCGTGGTGATATGTTGGTTGTTGATATAGAAAATATCAAATATGGAGAAAATGACGAATTAAGTGTTTATTTAGAATATGCATCTACGGATATAATTCCCAAACACTATAATATTAAACCGTCTTTTGAAGATTTAGATTTTGCTAATAAATGTGCTCATCATCTATCAAGAATTTCTCGATTAGTTCTTTTTCAGGCAGCCTGAATATTTTTAAACTGTCTGCAAATTTCCATAATTTCTTCGCCAAACGCATTGATTTTAGCGTCGCCCAAGCCGTAGATTTGGTGTAGTTCA
>JAFWRB010000163.1 GCA_017508845.1 Neisseriaceae bacterium
AGCGGGCTTTATTATGGGCGGCAAAGGCGGCTTGATTCGCAATATTATTATGGGCATTTTGGGCGGCGTAGCAGGCTCGTTTTTATTGAACCTATTGGGTTTCAGTGCGTCTGGCGGTTGGATTGCTCAAATTTTAGTCGCCGTATTCGGTGCCTGCGTTTTAATTGCTGTGGGCAGATTTTTATTTAAGTAGTGATTATTTGTAGAAAAAACGCAAGTTTTAGACTTGCGTTTTTTTGTTTCAGGCAGCCTGAAAATATTGTATTAACACGCATAAATCGTTTAAAATCTCTCGTTTTAAATTTTATGAGAAAGACCGAAAATGGCAGGACACAGCAAATGGGCGAATATTCAGCACAAGAAAGCCCGTCAAGACGCGAAACGCGGTAAGATTTTTACGCGTGTGATTAAGGAAATTACCATTGCCGCAAGAATGGGTGGTGGGGACCCAAATGCGAATCCACGCCTGCGTTTGGCGTTAGAAAAAGCGTCCGAAGCAAATATGCCCAAAGACAATATTCAACGCGCCATTGACAAAGGCACGGGCAATTTGGAAGGCGTGGAATATGTGGAATTGCGTTATGAAGGCTATGGCATTGGCGGTGCGGCGTTGATGGTGGATTGTTTAACCGACAACAAAACCCGCACGGTGGCTGATGTGCGTCATGCGTTTACCAAACACGGCGGCAATTTAGGCACGGACGGTTGTGTGGCGTATCAGTTTGTTCATCAAGGTTATTTGCTGTTCTCGCCTGAAACCGATGAAGATTCGTTAATGGAAGCGGCGTTAAACGCAGGGGCAAGCGATGTTATCAGCAACGATGACGGTTCATTTGAAGTGATTACCGAACCGAACGACTATCCCAGCGTTAAAGCAGCGTTAGAAGCCGCAGGTTTCAAAGCCGAAGACGGCGATGTTTCGTATCGAGCCCAAAACGAAACCGAATTATCGGGCGAAGATGCGGCGAAAATGCAAAAATTGATTGACGCTTTGGAAGATTTAGACGATGTGCAAAATGTCTATACTTCTGCGGTGTTGGATTTAGATGAGTAAAATCAATTTAATTTTTCAGGCAGCCTGAAAGCCCTTATCGTCATTGCGAGACTTGAACAAAGTTCAAGTCGTGGCAATCTCCTAACTACGGAGAGCGAACTTGTCAAATTTTCAGGCAGCCTGAAACTATTTTAGAAAAGGAAATTAAAATGAACAGCACAAGCGATTTTGAATTAACTGCCGAAGAAATTAACGAATTAAAGCGTTTGCTGAAACATACGCTTGCTAATGGAAAATACCATGCAAATTTTTTTCCGCTAACCGAGCAGAAAAAAATTAAACAATATTTATCAAAAATCACACAATTACAATTATTTTTTAGAGAACCATTTTCAGGTTTTATTGCTTTGCCTAAAAGCATGCAATATTTAAGCAATTTAGAAACATTAGAAATTGATTATTCTTTTGTGGCAACGCAAATAGAAGAACATGAACACAATCTTGGGTTAAGTTTGCAAAATCTTGCTCCGTTAAATAAATTGCACTCCTTATCCATTACGGACAGCAACCTAATTAAAATGCCTGATAGTATTGGGCAGTTAAAACAATTACAAACACTTCATTTACGCAATAGTGGTATGTTTTCAGGAGAATTAACTACGCTGCCTGAAAGCATTGGGCAATTAGAAAATTTGCGAACATTGAGCATATCGAATTTTCCAAATTTAACTTTTCCTGAAAGCCTTTGGCAATTAAATCAATTAGAAGACTTAAAAATATTTGGTTCAAATGTGAATAGGCTGCCTGAAAATATTGGGCAACTTAAAGGCTTAAAAACATTGCAACTAAATAGTTTTTACCATATCAACTGTCTGCCTGACAGCATTGGGCAGTTAGATAATTTGCAAACGCTGTATATTGCCAGTTGCCCAAAACTGTCTTCTATTCCTGAAAATATTGCTCAATTAAAAAACTTAAATCGCTTGGATATTGTTGCGTGTGAAAAATTGCGTCAAATACCGCAATCTATTCAACAATTAAGTTGTTTTACTTATTATGAAGATTATTATGAGTGGAATGCGTTGCGTTGGGAAGAAGCAATGAAGAAAAATAAAGCACCCAAACAAGTGCTTATGCTTAACCCAAAACAAAAACAAGCCAAAAAAGTTGTGGCTCAAATGAAAAAAGACACGGCAACACCTTTTATTAAAATTAAGGCGAAAAAAGCCAAAAAATTGCCACTTACTGCCAGCAAATTTGGCGGTGTGCCTTACTGGCTGCCTGAAATGCCGTATCCTGTGGATAAAAACGGCGAAAAATTAGCCTTATTAGCCCAAATTGATTTAGCCGAATTGCCGCCTTTGCCCGATTTTCCCACAACAGGCTTGTTGCAGTTTTTTATTAGCAATGATGATTTAGCAGGTTTGGACACGGATAACCTTTTATCGCAAAAGGGCTATCGTGTGGTTTATCACGCAAGCGTTAATCCAAATATCAGCGAAAAAGAAGTGCTTAATTTGGCTATTCCGTTGGAAAATATGCCTTTGGGCGATACGCAATATAAACTCTCGTTTAAATTAGCACAAACTTCAATCAGTCCTTGCGATTATCGTTTTGAAGATTTGTTCAAAACAACCGCACAGCAGTTAAAAATCACATTTGATAAAAACGATGAAATCTTCGACTTAATCGATGAAGATACGCACGAGAAATTGTACAACAGCACCGCAGGACACCATATCGGCGGTTACCCCATTTTCACCCAAGATGATCCACGCAGTGAAGAACAACTGGCAGAGCATAAAATCTTGTTACTGCAAATAGATAGCGAAGGCGATATTATGTGGGGAGACGCAGGCGTGGGCAATTTCTTTATTACACTTGACGACTTACGCAAAAAAGACTTTTCTCGTGTACTGTATCACTGGGATTGTGCTTAAAAAGTTTCAGGCAGCCTGAAATATAAGGAAAACAAAAAAATGTCATCAAAACAAAGCGTTATTGTCGGTTTATCGGGCGGTGTGGATTCATCGGTTGCCGCCCATTTGCTGTTACAGCAAGGCTTTGCCGTGCGTGGTATGTTTATGCAAAACTGGCAAGACGATGACGATGATGAATACTGCTCCATTAAGCAAGATTCAATGGACGCTATGGCGGTGGCGGATTTGTTGGGCATTGATATAGATTTAATCAATTTTGCCGCCGAATATAAAGACCGTGTTTTTTCGTATTTCTTGAAAGAATATTCAGCAGGCAGAACGCCTAACCCTGATATTTTGTGCAATTCCGAAATTAAATTCAAATGCTTTTTAGATGACGCACTCCGTCAAGGTGCAGACTTAATTGCCACAGGACATTACGCCAAAAAACAAGTGCAAGACGGCGTGCATTTTTTATGCAAAGCCGATGACGACAACAAAGATCAAACCTATTTTTTACACCGTCTATCGCAAGCACAATTATCCAAAGCACTGTTTCCATTAGGCAATCTCAAAAAGCCACAAGTGCGAGAAATCGCCACACAACTGAAACTGCCCACTGCCACAAAAAAAGACAGCACAGGCATTTGCTTTATCGGCGAACGCCCCT
>JAFWRB010000164.1 GCA_017508845.1 Neisseriaceae bacterium
AAAACAAGGTATTGCAATCGAGCAGGCGGTAGCGGTGAATTACCCCATTGCTGCCATTTGCACCTTTTTATTATTCAAACCCAATTTAACTCAAAACTTTTCTGAATTACACGCCTACTGGCAAATTTTATTGCCCTTATCCATTTTAATGCCGACTGTTTTTATTATTATGGGCGAATGTGTGAAAAGAGCAGGCATTGCCAAGTCGGACGCGGCACAACGCCTATCGCTTTTTTTGCCGATTGCCGCCGCCTTTTTGATTTTTGACGAAACGCTGAACACAGGCAAAATAGTCGGCGTTTGTTTGGCAATTGTGTCGCTATTGGCTTTGGTGTATAAACCGTCCAAACACGCCCAAGACAAAAATGCGGCGTGGATATTATTGGGCGTATGGTTGGGATATGGAATAATTGATGTATTATTCAAACAGTTATCTAAAAATCCTGCCTTAACCACAACACATTTATTCACGCTATTTATTGCCGCTGGCGTGTTGATGTTTGCCTATCTTTTTGCACGCAAAACACAATGGACAAAGGCAAGCATTCTGGGTGGCTTGATTTTGGGCTGTTTGAACTTTGGCAATATTTACTTTTATTTTCGTGCTCATCAAGCCTATAACAACAATCCCACACTGGTTTTTGCCGCAATGAATTTGGGTGTAATTACATTGGGCACATTAACAGGCACAGTGGCTTTTCGTGAAAAAATTAATCGTATCAATATGATAGGCATTGCTTTGGCAATGGCGGCGATTGTGTGTTTGTTTTATATGCGGTAGTTTTTCAGGCTGCCTGAAAACTATAAATATGCCGTAACCTTTTGTTGCAAAATTTGTTGTAATTTTTCGTCCATAAAAGTAAATTTGTCAGGAATATTCAGACAAATCAATTTCTTATCCTGTAATTTGTCTGCATATTTTTCGCG
Organism: Neisseriaceae bacterium; assembly: GCA_017508845.1. Lineage (GTDB taxonomy): Bacteria > Pseudomonadota > Gammaproteobacteria > Burkholderiales > Neisseriaceae > RGIG9985. The sequence goes on from JAFWRB010000164.1 coordinate 928, forward strand.
AATACGGCGAGCGTGTTTTTGTTCCATACAAAAAATCATATCCGCCCAAGCAATATGACCCGCAGTAACCTTAATACGAGCATTTGCTTCCGTTCCTGCTGAACGCACACGGTGATTGTGATAACCGTCAAACAACTTTTCTGCTGTTAAACTGCGTTTTTTATTTTGACTGCATAAAAATAATATTTGCATATTTATCAATAAGTTTCAGGCTGCCTGAAATAAAGTTTATTTCTCAAAAAACTTTTTCTTTCAAATGCCATAAGCCCACTAACAATAAACCTGCCACAAAGCCTAATACAATCGGCACAATAAAAGACGAGAGCAGAGTGGCGAAATAGGGCGGTTGTAGATATTCTAAATAATGGGCAAAATGTGCCAAACCATTGTGCAGCAAAATGCCGCCGCCTACCATTAACATTGCCAAAGTGCCAATTACCGTGAGCGATTTCATTAAGTAAGGCATAACAGAAACAAAACCTTGTCCCACAAGGCGTAAGGCAGCAACAGGTTTTTTCATCAGCCACAAACCAATGTCATCAATTTTCACAATCAAAGCAACCACGCCATACACGCCCACTGTCATTAAAATTGCAATAATCGTGAGCGTCATCGCTTTTTCCAATAGGCTGCCTGAAATCACCCCCAAAGCAATGACAATAATTTCAGTTGATAACACAAAATCCGTGCGAATTGCCCCTTTAATGCGAGCCTGTTCATTAAATTCAACTACTTGATTTTCATTGTTTTTATGCGATTGATGTAGAAAAAAGTCCAATACTTTTTCCACACCTTCAAACGACAAATAAAGACCGCCAATTATCAGCATTGGTGCAATCAACCACGGAGCAACCGCTGAAATCAGCAATGCCAAAGGCACCAAAATCGCCTTATTTATCAGCGAGCCTAATGCCACTTTAAACACAATCGGCAACTCCCGTTCTGATGCCGAACCCGTAACCTGTTCCGCATTCACCGCCAAATCATCGCCCACAATGCCAGCCGTTTTTTTCGCCGCAATTTTGGTCATCACAGCCACATCGTCCAAAGTGGTTGAAATATCGTCTAAAAGCGTTAATAAAGATGCAAAAGCCATAATCGTTCTTGTGTGAAAAAAAGCGTTATTTTATATGAATTTTCAGGCAGCCTGAAAAAAACGGAAGAATGTATCTTCCGTTTTTATAGTCAAAATACATCAAAATGATAATGTGTTAGCACAGTCTTGTTGTTTTATCTATACTATCATAGGCGGAGTCCAAACTTTTTTATTGAAGAATGTTATTCAATTTATTTTGTGTAAAAAGTAAAAATCAAATAAGTTGAAATGATATATGATGAAAAAATAAGCATAAAATTAAGGTAAATGTGTAAACAGTTGTGTGTAGAATAATTTCGACATAAATATGAAAAATACTTACATAGAATGAATCGAAAACTTCTTGCATAGAGTATGTAAAATAATGAATAGTGTTGACTATTAAAGTTATAACTAATTGATTATTTTTAATTATTTTGTGTAATTTCGTTATAATCAGAAAATTTTTGGGAATACAATATTTCATATAAAGGAGAATTTTTTCACATAAAATACGAAAAAATTATTTTTTGTTTTTAGAAAAGAATAAGTATTCATTCAATTATCATAAAATGAATGATTGATAAAAATAATAATGCTTGATTTTCATCAAAATTTATTTCGATATTTATGATAAAATGAAAAGAGCGGCTTAAAAAGATATTGTGTGTTTTTTAAGTAAGCTGTTCAATTAAATCAATTCATTGTATGGGAAACATTTTATGACTTTCTATTCCGCTGAAATTGCATTGATTGCTTCTGGTGTTACGGGAGCGTCTGCTTTATTGTTAGTGTTAATTCTTTGTTTGTTATAGTTTTTTAATATTTTTCAATAAAGTCATCAATACACAAAGGACGGTTAAAAAAACCGTCCTTTTTTATATTTCAGGCAGCCTGAAAAACAATTACAAGCCTTCGGCTTTCATTGCATTTTGCACGCCTTTATCTTGGTTCATTGTGTTGATTAGGGCGGTTAGGTTGGCGAATGGCGTTAAATCAATGCCAATACCCACAGCCCAACGCAAAATCACAAATAAATAAGCGTCTGCCACAGTTTTCACCCCTGCCAAGTATTGTTTGCCTTGCAAGGCGTTATTCGCAATGCCTAATAAACGCACAATTTTTTCGCGTGCTTTGGCTTGAATACTTGCGTGAGCGGTTTCGTCATCGCTAAGACGGAAAGGTGCGAAAATGCCGACAAAGGCACCGTGTAAATCGGCATTACAAAAGGCTAACCAACGCATTGCGTTGGCACGCACTTGTTTATCGCTACCGCCTAACAATGCTGCTTGTGGAAATTTTTCGTCTAAATAGAACAAAATGGCGGCATTTTGCGTTAAGACAAAATCGTCATCAACCAAGCACGGCACCGAACCTTGCGGATTGAGTGCCAAAAATTCGGGCTGTTTTAACGCTTCACGCGAAACCGCTTGTGCTTCGTAATTTGCATTTGCCCATTCCAAAGCAATATGGTCAGCCAAAGAGCAAGCACCTGGCATATAGTATAGTTTCATTGTATTGACCTTTCGTTGTTGATAAAACTATTTTATTTTAGCATATTCTAAAATAAATACAAGTCCTTTGTGTAATTAAGTTTCAGGCTGCCTGAAAAGTTTTATATTTTATTTAAGTCAATTTCAAAACTCATATTTTTTAATTCTTTAAGCATACCAAATTCCCAGTTATCGTTGATATAAACAACACCTTGCATATCGGACGGTAATTCAATACCGTTTTCTGCAATAATCACAATACGCTCACGCCCTAATTTGCCCATAAAAAAGCCAGTTTCTAAAACCACATTTTGGCGTGCTCGTGGTTTATCGTCTTTTTCTTTATTTGCTTTACCTGTATCATCGGCAGTAAATAAACAAATTGCCGCACCTACATTGCTGTTTTGTTCAAATTTTTCAATAATGGTTTTGCCTTCATTGACCTGTTCATCAAGAATAATGGGTTGAATATTTTGTTTTTCTAATAATCGAGCAACTTTTTGTTTTATCTCGCCATTGTGTCCATGAACAATAAAGACTTTGGTTAAGTCCATATTGAGATTATCCTTATTTTCATTCAGTGAATTTTGATTTTCTTCCATTTCTTCTAAATAGGTTTGTAGAATTACTTGTGTTTCTTCAATACCTTTTTTGCAATAAGAAATATACTGGGAATGTGGGCTGTTACCAAATATGTCAATAGGTTCAAAATAAGTATTATCAAAGAACTTGGTTTCAGTGCTGTCTTTTCCAAACTTATCTTCTAAAAAACGCTTTACACTTAAATGCCAACACTTGAAGTCTATTGAACTGTTAGTAACATTATGTGTAAGCAATTTATCTGCCTGTTGTATCAATTTTTTTAATTTATCTAAATCGTTCATTATCACTCCTTAAATAATTTAATATTTTTCAGGCTGCCTGAA
>JAFWRB010000165.1 GCA_017508845.1 Neisseriaceae bacterium
GTGCAATCGGCGTGTCCATACCAACACGGCGGTTTTTCAAATCCCGCAACGCACCGCGATAAAAGGGTAGGGCGGAATACAGCACCACAGGTAGCGTCAGCACCATAGAAGCCCAGTGCAATAGCCACAAAAATTGCGGTTCAATGTCGCCAAAAATATAAGTCGGCACAGCGTACATCATCACCTGCATCATCGACAAACCCGCAACCCAAAGCCGTGTTAAAGAGCGTTTGCGTTCCATTTCTGCGTGCTGTTCGGCGTTTTTCGTGTCGTAAGGATAGGCTTCATAGCCTGTTTGACGAATAATCAGAAGAATATCAGACAGTTGCACCAAATCATCGTCCCAAGCAATGCGTGCCTTATGGGTTGAATAATTGAGTTCCACACGCAAAACGCCTTTTTGCCGCAACAAGCGTTGCTCAATCAACCAAACGCACGCTGCACAGGTAATGCCAGAGAGCAACAACACCGCTTCTTTTTCGTGTTCTGCGGTTTGCCGTACAAAATCTGCCTGCATTTCAGGCAAGTCGTAGAGTTTTAACTGATCTAAAATTTCCTGCGGCGGCAGTTCGGATTTGGGTGCGTCTGCCGTGCGTTGTGTGTAATAACGAGAGAGCCCCGCGTCAATAATCCCCTGTGCAACCGCTTGACAACCCGCACAACAAGCAGGTTCATCACGGTTGTCAATATGAATGGTGAGATTTAAATCGTGCGGCACAGGCAAACCGCAGTGAAAGCAGTGTTTTTCCATAATGGGGCGTATTGTAAGACAAAAACAAGGTTTGTTTTAACGAAGTTAAAACCTTTTATGAACGAAGTTCATAAAAGTAGATGACGAAGTCATCAAGCCGAAGTTTCGGCGAAGCCAAAACAGCATTTCAGGCAGCCTGAAAGCACTTTCTGTGCAGGGAAACACTTCCCGTGCGGGGCATGTATTATTTTGTTGTAATAGGCGAAGAAATTTTTCAATAATTTAAATCATACTAATCCCCGATACTTCTCGTGCCATTCTTGCAGCGGTGTTATCGGTCATACTGCCGACAAAGTCCAATATTTTCATATACGCTAAATAGGGCGTGTCGTTATCTTTATCAATGGCGTGTTCGCCCAATAGAGATTGGGCTAATTCTTGGCGGTGATTGAGCGTTTGCCCTGTGGTTTGTGCATGAGCCATTGGAATGAGTAAAGATAAAATGCTGCCCAAACAAGGATAGGCGGCAATTTCGGTGATGACTTTGTTTTCGTGGCGAAATACTTGATTGGCGGCGATTTCTTTGGCGTTTGCCAAAGTTTCGCTAATCATCGGTTCGGTTACGGAAATTAAATCTTTACTTTGAAAATCGCCTGCCAATAAGGCTTTGTGGTGTGTGTAAAAGGTATTGGCAACGCTGTCAATCGCTTTGCCAATCGCCATACCACGCAACATGGCACAGCGTTGTCGCTCGCTTGCGGCGTACCACGAATCAACCGTTTCGCCTGCCATTGGGGCAAACAGCCGCTCCACTTCGCTGGCGTTTAACATACCAATTTCAACCGCGTCTTCCAAGTCTAACAAAGCGTAGCAAATGTCGTCTGCGGCTTCCATTAAATACGATAAGGGGTGTCTTGCCCAAGTATTTGTGGCGATTTCAGGTAGCCCCAATTCTGCCGCAATATGCTGCATAAATTCTAATTCGGTGCGATAAATATTAAACTTGCCACGATTTTGACCGTTGGGCGTGTCTGATGTCCAAGGATATTTTAACAGCGAGCCAATCGTCGCCGCCGTCAGCCGCATACCGCCTTGATTTTGATACATTTCCAAATTCGTTACAATGCGTAGCGTATGGGCGTTGCCTTCATAAGTTTGAATATCGGCTTTTTCATCAGGCGATAACTGATTAAGATAAATTTGATTTTCAGGCAGCCTAAACCATTCCCGCAAAGCGGCTTCACCAGTATGACCAAACGGTGGATTGCCCATATCGTGCGACAGACAGGCAACCTGAACAACCGTACCAATATCGTGCGGATTGATGTGCTGGGGGAGTTGATGATTTTCTTTTAATATCAAACCAATATGATTGCCTAAACTGCGTCCGACACTGGCCACTTCAACGCTGTGCGTCAAACGATTATGCGTTAAATCGTGCTTGGCAAAAGGATGAACCTGCGTCTTCCGCCCCAATCGCCTGAAACTGCCGCTAAACACCACACGGTCGTAATCAATGTGAAAATCCGTGCGAAGCGTGTTTTTGCCTTCTTCGGTAGAACGCGTAACCGTCGGCTTAATTTGCTTGTTTTTCACTTCAAAGCGTTGCGTGCTGAGTAATTGTTGCCAGTTCATTGATATTCCTTATATTTTCAGGCTGCCTGAAACGGTGTTTTTATCAGCAAATCACCCTTGCGATACATATTCTTTCAAATGTTGTCGTACCGCAAGCCATGCTCCGACTATGGCGAGTAAGCCCACGATTAACAGCACCAAAAACAATTCTTGGGCGTTGAAAAAACGCCATTCGGGATTAATGCCGTATGGGGCGAACATTGCGGTGAGTTTGGGAGCGAATGTGGCTTGGATTAAACCTGCCAAAATTAAGCCGATGACCATAGACAACAAACCTTGCCACAAGGCGAAATACACAAACGGGCGGCGAACAAATGACGCGGGTGCCCCTAAAAGGCGTGTGATTTCAATTTCTTCTTTGCGTGCCAAAGTTTGCAGGCGTGTGGTGTTGTGGGTTACCAATACAAACGCCAAGCCTAATGTGATGGATAAAAACCATAAAATTTGGCGAGCAAATTCTTTAATGTCGTGCAGGGTTTGCAACCAGCGAGCGTCTAATGCGGCGGCATCGACATTCGGAAGACTCGATAAGCGTTTGCGTATGTTTTCGATTTCATCAGGATTTGTGCTTTTAGGCGTTACGCTAAATGCGTCCGATAGGGGATTTTCGTCCAAAAGTGAAACAATATCTGCATCGCCCAAACTGCTTTGAATTTCTTGCAAGGCAGCGGTTTTGTCGATGAGTTTGACATTCGACAAGTCTTTATCGCTTTCTAATGCCTGTTTCACCGCTGCAATGTCGTTTGCATTTGCATTGTGTTGTAAATAAACGGTAATTTGCGGATTAGACGACAGTGAGCCAAACAGATTTTGCGTGCTTTGCACGGCTAAATATAAGCACAAAGGCAAGGTTAGGGCAATGCCTGTCATCAGCAAAATCATCAGCGTGCCTAATGGGCGTTTTAAGAGATGACGCAGGGCATTTTTCGCCGCAGAAATATTTAAGTTTAACCAAGAGTTCATTTTGTAAAAAACCTGCCTTCCTGTAAGCGAATAATGCGGTGTCCGTAGTCTGCCATAATGCTTTCGTCGTGGGCGGAAACGATGACGGTTGCACCGTTTTTGTGGAATGTTTTGAACAATTCCATAATATCCAAAGCGTATGCACGGTCTAAATTTGCGGACGGTTCATCGGCGATAATCACACTCGGTTGATGAACCACAGCCCGAGCAATGCACAGCCGCTGCTGTTCGCCGCCCGAAAAGGTTACAGGGTCGGTATTTTCGCGTCCGCCCAAGCCCACTTTTTCTAATGCGGTTAAGGCTCGTTGTTTGGCGGCTTTGACATCGTAGCCGATAATTTGCAGGGGCAGCATCACATTTTCTAAGGCACTGCGGTCGAACAAAATTTTATGGTCTTGAAACACAATGCCGATATGCTGACGCAAATAACCTAACTGGTCATCGCTTAACGCACCGATATTGTGTCCGTTAATGGAAACCTTGCCCGAAGTGGGTTTGATAATGCCGGCAATCAATTTTAAAATGGTTGATTTACCTGCTCCCGAATGTCCTGCAATAAACACCATTTCGCCTTTTTTAATATCAAAACTGATATTATCCAAAGCGGTGTATTTACCAGGATACACTTTGCTGACTTGTTCAAAAGTTATCATAACTATTTGATTTCCTTGATATAAAATTTATTTTTCAGGCTGCCTGAAAAATCAATCAGGCAACAGTGCATCGACAAATTCTTTCGCACGGAAAGGGCGTAAATCGTCTATGCTTTCGCCTACGCCAATATATCGCACGGGAATAGGGCGGCGAGCGGCTAATGCCGCAATCACACCGCCTTTGGCTGTGCCGTCTAATTTGGTCAGCACCAAACCCGTTAGCCCCAAAGCGTCATCAAATGCAATCACTTGGTTAATGGCGTTTTGTCCAATATTTGCGTCCAAAACCAATAAAATTTCGTGCGGTGCGGCAGGCATCGATTTTTGCAACACTCGCTTCACCTTTTTAATTTCTTCCATTAAGTGTAATTGCGTTGGCAACCGTCCTGCGGTGTCTGCCAAAACAATATCGGTTTTGCGGGCTTTGGCGGCTTCTAATGCGTCAAAACAGACGGCGGCAGAATCGCCTTTTTCCTGCGAAATCACCGCCACATCGTTGCGCTTGCCCCATTCAATTAACTGCTCGCGTGCGGCGGCTCGGAAAGTATCGCCTGCCGCTAATAAAACCGTGCGATTTTCCGATTGATACAACTTCGCTAACTTGCCAATCGAAGTGGTTTTACCCGCACCATTCACCCCTGCCATCATAATAACAAACGGCTCACCGCCTTTTTCAGGCAGCATTAACGGTTCTTCCAAAGGTTGCAATAATTCACGCAAAGCCTCTTTCAAGGCTTGCTTTAATTCGGACGCGTCTTTCAAACCTTTCAAGGAAACGCGTTTGCGAACATCGGCAAGCAAGCGTTCTGTGGCTTCCACGCCCATATCGCTTGTGAGTAAGACGGTTTCTAACTCTTCATATAAATCTTCATCAATCTGACCGCCGCCAAACACCGTTGCCAAAGACTTGCCTAATTTATCACGCGATTTAGTCAAACCCTGTTTTAAACGAGAAAACCAGCCCGATTTTTTAACAGGTTCGGGTTCAGGTTCAGATTCAGGCGTTTCTGCAACGGCTACGCTTTCAGGTTGCTTTATTTCTTCCGCCACGCTTTCCGATTGCACAAAATCGTCTTGAACAGGCGTATTTTCGATAGAAACATCGCTATCTTGCGTTGTATCAACGGTTTCAGGAATATCCGCTTTCTTTTTTCTTTTGAATAAGCCAAACATAGGTAAAAATGCCCTTTAAAAATAGTTGCTATTGTAACCTAAATTCATCTTTCAGGCTGCCTGAAAAGTGATAAAATGCACCATTTCATTTTGCGTTTCAGGCTGCCTGAAACCTATTTTCAACCTTAATACGAAAGACCCAAACGATGAATGTTTATTACGATAAAGACGCAGACCTGTCCTTAATCAAAGGCAAAACCGTTGCCATTATCGGCTACGGCTCACAAGGACACGCTCATGCGATTAACTTAAAAGACAGCGGTGTGAATGTGATTGTTGGCTTGCGACAAGGTGGAGCGTCTTGGAAAAAAGCCCAAGCCGCAGGACACGATGTACGCGAAGTGGCAGACGCTGTGAAAGCCGCCGATGTGGTGATGATTCTTCTGCCAGACGAAGCCCATAAAGCCGTCTATGAAAAACAAATCGAGCCAAACTTAAAACAAGGTGCGGCTTTGGCATTTGCACACGGTTTTTCTGTGCATTTCACCCAAATCGTGCCACGCGAAGATCTTGATGTCATTATGATTGCCCCCAAAGGTCCAGGACACACCGTGCGTAGCGAATACTTAAAAGGCGGCGGCGTGCCCAGTCTGATTGCGGTTTATCAAGACAAATCAGGTAAAGCCCGTGATATAGCCTTGTCTTATGCCGCAGCAAACGGCGGCACCAAAGGCGGTGTAATTGAAACCACATTCCGCGAAGAAACCGAAACCGACTTGTTCGGCGAACAAGCCGTATTGTGTGGCGGCTGCGTAGAATTGATTAAAACAGGCTTTGAAACCTTGGTCGAAGCAGGTTACGCTCCCGAAATGGCATATTTTGAATGCTTGCACGAAATGAAGTTAATCGTGGATTTAATCTACGAAGGCGGCATTGCTAATATGAACTACTCCGTTTCCAATAATGCCGAATTTGGCGAATATGTAACAGGCCCAGAAGTGATTAACGAAACTTCTCGTCAAGCGATGAGAAACGCCTTAAAACGCATTCAAAGCGGCGATTACGCCAAAATGTTCATTCAAGAAGGTGCAATTAACTACCCATCAATGAACGCCCGCCGCCGTTTGAACGCCGAACACCAAATCGAAGTAGTCGGCAACAAACTACGTGCTATGATGCCTTGGATTGCCAAAAACAAATTAGTGGATCAAGAGAAAAACTAATTTGGCTTTGGATTGAAAAAAACGGCAGGTTTCTGCCGTTTTTTGTTTGTTTTTAAGATTTCAGGCTGCCTGAAAGTGATATAATCGCCCAAATTTAATGAGAACACAAACACACAAATGAATATCGCCATTGCAACCGACAAATTTCAACATTCAGGCGGAATGGAACGCTATGTATTTGATTTAGTTCAAGGTCTGCTGGCTCGGCAAATCACGCCGCAAGTATTTGCCATGAAATCATCTGCCGAATTTGCTGCTTTGTGTCCCACACACACGCTCGGACAATTTCCCATTGCACAACTGCGTTATGCCGTTTTTAATGCACAATTACAAAAAAGGCTGCCTGAAAACCATAAACTGATTGCCACAAGTTTGGTGGATAATGCCGATATTTTAATTTGCGGCGGCAACCATTTGGGCTTTTTGCATGCCACAAAAAGAAAAGCAACCATTAAAGACAAAATGACCATTAAACGCGGCATTTTTGCGTATGCTACCGCAAAAAAAATTGTTACCCATTCCAAAAAAATGGCAGATGAATTACAACAGTTTTATCATATTGACCCTAAAAAAATTATTACTATTTATCCCCCCGTTAATAGCGAAAATTTTTATCCACTCTCTAATGAACAAAGGCAACAATTAAGACAAAAATTTGGCTTTAAGGATAATGAAAATATATTGCTATTTCCGTCCGCAAATCATCAATTAAAGGGTTTGGATTTAATTATCGAAACCGTGCAATCTGTACAAAAAGATTTACACCACACCATTAAAATAGCCGTTTGTGGCAAACAAGCCATACAACACCCTTTAATTATCAATTTAGGCTTTATTAAAAACATGCCCGAACTTTATAACGCAGTTGA
>JAFWRB010000166.1 GCA_017508845.1 Neisseriaceae bacterium
GCCCCGCATCTCCTTCTTTTGTAGAAGTGGGACAACGGGTAAATGTTGGCGATACGGTGTGCATTATCGAAGCGATGAAGTTGATGAACGAAATCGAAGCCGATGTGTCTGGCACGATTAAAGCCATTTTGGTAAATGACGGCGAACCTGTGGAATACGGTGCACCGCTCTTTGTGATTGAATAACTTATAACAGTAAGCAGTGATAAGTGAAAAGTGAATAGTTAGGTTTTATGTTTTACTTATGTTTAGATAAGTTTCAGGCAGCCTGAAACGCAGTTCAACGAACGAAGTGAAGTTAAAAATGCTCGAAACATTATCTAAATCGAAAACCGTCAAGCCGCAGGCTTGACATAACGCTTTACTACTCACTCTTCATGCCCAACTGCTCACTGATTTTCAGGCAGCCTGAAACCTTAATCGGAAGAAATATTATGGCTATGTTCAAGAAAATATTAGTGGCTAATCGTGGCGAAATTGCTTTGCGTGTGTTGCGTGCATGCCGCGAATTAGGTGTGCGTTCGGTGATGGTGCATTCGGAAGCCGACCAAGACGCAATTTATGTCAAATTAGCACACGAATCGGTGTGTATCGGTCCTGCTCAATCGGCGAAAAGTTATTTGAATATTCCTGCCATTATCGCGGCAGCGGAAGTTACAGGGGCAGAAGCCATTCACCCTGGATACGGCTTTTTGTCGGAAAACGCCGAGTTTGCAGAATGTGTGGAACAATCGGGCTTTGTGTTTATCGGTCCTCGTGCCGACACCATTCGCTTAATGGGCGATAAAGTATCTGCCAAACGCGAAATGCAAGCCGCAGGTGTGCCTTGCGTTCCCGGTTCAGACGGAGCCTTGCCTGACGAGCATGATGAAATCATCAAAATCGCACGACGCGTCGGCTATCCTTTGATTATCAAAGCGTCAGGCGGCGGCGGCGGCCGTGGTATGCGTGTGGTTGAGAAAGAAGAAGACTTAATCACCGCAGTGGAAACCACAAAAACCGAAGCAGGTGCGGCATTCGGCAATCCTACGGTGTATATGGAACGCTACTTACAAAAACCACGCCACATTGAAATTCAAGTTTTGGCAGACGAACACGGCAACGCCATTTATTTGGGCGAGCGAGATTGCTCTATGCAACGCCGTCATCAAAAAGTGATTGAAGAAGCCCCTGCACCTGGCATTACCGCCAAACAACGCAAGGAAATCGGCGAAGCGTGCGTGGCTGCCTGCAAACGTATCGGCTATCGTGGAGCGGGTACTTTCGAGTTTCTGTATGAAAACGGCGAGTTTTTCTTCATCGAAATGAACACCCGTGTGCAAGTCGAACACCCTGTTACCGAGTTAATCAGCGGCGTAGATATTGTGCAAGAGCAGTTGCGTGTGGCAGCAGGTATGCCTTTGTCCATCACCCAAAAAGATGTACATTTGCGTGGGCATGCGGTTGAGTGCCGCATTAACGCCGAAGACCCATTCAATTTTATGCCCAGCCCTGGTATGATTGAACATTACCACTGTCCAGGCGGGCCAGGTATTCGTTTGGATACGCATTTATATCAAGGTTATCGCATTCCGCCTTACTACGATAGTTTGGTTGCCAAACTCTGTGCGTATGGCGATTGCCGCAAACAAGCCACAAATCGTATGCGTATGGCATTGCGTGAATTTATGATTGAAGGCATCAAAACCAATATTCCCCTGCATTTAGAATTGATGGACGACATTGATTTTCTGCAAGGCGGACAATCCATTCACTATTTAGAGCAATGGTTAGCCGAACGAAATAAAAAAGAGAAAAATCAATGAGTTATATAGAAATCCGCACCGTTTTACCGTCTGCCATTGCCGAAAAATTATCGGACGCACTGATGGAAAACGGTGCGTTAAGCAGTGCGATTGAAGACGCATACGCAGGCACACCTGATGAGCAGCCTATTTTTGGCGAACCCAATGAGCCGACTGCGGTTTGGGAACAATCTTTGGTGATTGCTTTATTTGATGATAAAGCCAATATCGATAGCATTTTTCAGGCAGCCTGTAACAGTATTCAAATCGAACCGCCTGAATACAATAAAGAGCGGCTACCTGAAAAAGACTGGGTGCGAATGACCCAAGCCCAGTTTGACCCCATTCGTATATCCGAACGCCTATGGATTGTGCCGTCTTGGCACAACGCACCCAATGCGGCGGCGATTAACATTAAGTTAGACCCAGGTTTAGCCTTTGGCACAGGCTCGCACCCTACAACGCGTTTGTGTTTGCAATGGTTAGACCAAAATATCACACCCGATGACGAAGTTTTGGATTACGGTTGCGGTTCAGGCATATTAGCCGTTGCCGCCCTAAAATTAGGTGCAAAAGCCGCAGACGGCGTAGATATAGACCCACAAGCGGTAGAATCTGCTCAATTTAACGCTGAAAATAATGGCGTGAAAGCCCTTTTCAGGCTGCCTGAAAACTGCCCTAATAAGCAATACAGCGTGGTTGTCGCCAATATTTTAGCTAATCCATTGAGAATGTTAGGCGAATTGTTAGCGAACAAAACAAAACAAGGCGGAAAAATTGTTTTATCAGGCATATTAGCCGAGCAAGCCGATGAAATTTCCGCCATTTATCAACAATGGTTTGATATGTTAGAACCCACAATAGACGAAGGCTGGGCGTGTTTAAGCGGGGTGAAAAAATAATTTCAGGCTGCCTGAAAGGCTTTCATTTTCTCAAACGCTCTTAAAATTAACTCAGGCTTGTTTTCTGCCAATAATTGTGCGTCCGACAACGATTGTCGCCACAGTCGCACGCCGTTTTGTCCGTGAAACAAGCCTAACCATTGTTTAACAATGTTGCGTAATGGCGTTTTTTGGGCGATTTCTTGCACGGCATATTGATAGAGTTTATTTATCAATTCTTCATCTGTGATTAAATTTTCCGCACAATTAAAAAACACATTATCCCAATTTTTCATCAACATAGGATTGTGATACACGGCTCTGCCTACCATTACGCCGTCTGTGTGTTGTAAGTGATTGTTTATACTATTATTGTCTATAATGCCGCCGTTAATCACAATATTCAAATCCGAAAAATCGTGCTTAATGCGATAGACAAAATCGTATTTTAATGGCGGAATATCGCGGTTTTCTTTGGGTGATAAGCCGTTTAA
>JAFWRB010000167.1 GCA_017508845.1 Neisseriaceae bacterium
AATATAATGATAATGTTTAAACTCATCATTATTCGGAATAAATGGATCAAATACACTGAAAGAAACAGCAACCAAATGACTAAAATAATCATTTCCAATTTTTTTAAATTTTTTGGTGTTTCTTACATAAAATGCACCTTCATCATCATGACTTGTACCAATAAATGATTTAATCATTCCGTTTAATAATGTTGTTTTTCCAACACCATTTCTACCAATAATTGCATGTATGTTTGTACTCGGCTGTGAGTTAGCTTTAACCTTAAATTCTATGTTTATTTTCCCCATTTTTTCTATTTCATCTCTAATGAAATAGAACTCAAAATCGCTTAATGGAGCATTACCATTTAAAACTCTGCGAAATTGTTCAGTTATAGTTCGTTCTCTAATACCTCTCATCAATGAAGTATTAAAAACAGATTCATTCCGAATTATAGATAAAATGTCAGACTTATAAGCAATATCATTTAATTTATTTAGAATCTGTTTTCCTATACCATTAGGTAACTCCATTAACTTTACATAAAAATCAACATCTTGACCAAGAGAGAAAAAATTATTAGGTAGTAAGTCAAATACATTATTAGGGAAGTTTTCTTGAATCTTCTCATAAGTAGCTATTGATGTTTCTTGTCCTTTAAATCCAATTTTAATATTTCCTATGCTATGCTTTTCTCCATTATGATCAAATACATTCATAAAAAACATAGTCTTAAAGGAATAGTCATTCCAATGATCTATCGTTAAACACACTTGATCTACAGCTCTATTAGGTGTATTCCCTATTTCAAATAATTTAAATTGCATATAAATTCTCCGTAACTATCTAAAATAATTCTCAAAAATTCCCTTAAACTCCAATACTGCACACCGTCAAAAGTATTGAAACGCTTGCGGCAAATACACGGTTTGCGATTGTCCTGCGGTAGAAATTTTGGCAATTTGCATTTTGCTTCTCCTAACGAAACATTAGGCTGAAAGTATAACAAAATTAAGGCTTTTATAGATAGATTTTAGATTTTCAGGCTGCCTGAAAAAAAACGCCCCCATTTTCAGGGAGCGTTTGTTTTTAATCAACTCTATTACTTAACCGTTTCTGCCACTTTTTGGTAAGCATCAATTTGGTTAAAGTTCATATAACGGTAGATTTTATCACCGTTTTCGTTGATTGTGCCGATATTGGCTTTGTATTCTTCTACCGTAGGAATGCGTCCCAAGATAGAGCAGATTGCGGCTAATTCGGCTGAACCTAAATACACAAAAGTGTTTTTGCCCAAGCGGTTGGGGAAGTTGCGGGTTGATGTGGAAATCACGGTTGCTCCTTCGCGAACTTGTGCTTGGTTGCCCATACACAGCGAACAACCAGGCATTTCCATTCTTGCACCTGCTCTGCCCAAAATGCCGTAGTGTCCTTCGTCTGACAGTTCGCGTGCGTCCATTTTTGTGGGCGGTGCCATCCATAAACGCACTGGAATATCGGCTTTGCCTTCTAACAATTTAGACGCTGCACGGAAGTGTCCGATATTGGTCATACAAGAACCCACAAACACTTCGTCAATCTTCGTGCCTGCGACTTCGGACAGAACTTTCACATCGTCTGGGTCATTCGGACACGCCAAAATCGGCTCTTTGATTTCGTCCATATTGATTTCAATCACGGCAGCGTATTCCGCGTCTTTGTCTGCTTCCAAAAGTTGCGGATTGGCAAGCCATTTTTCCATATTTTCAATACGGCGTTTTAAAGTGCGTGCGTCTTGGTAGCCGTCTGCAATCATATTTTTCATCAAAACAATATTCGATTGCAGATACTCAATAATCGGTTCTTTATTGAGTTTCACGGTACAACCTGCGGCAGAGCGTTCTGCGGACGCGTCAGTTAATTCAAATGCTTGTTCCACTTTCAAATCAGGCAAGCCTTCGATTTCCAAAATGCGACCCGAGAAAATGTTTTTCTTACCTGCTTTGGCAACGGTAAGCAAGCCCATTTCAATCGCTTTTAAGGGAATGGCATTCACCAAATCACGCAAGGTGATACCAGGTTGCATTTTGCCTGAAAAACGCACTAATACAGATTCAGGCATATCCAAAGGCATTACGCCTGTTGCGGCAGCAAAGGCAACCAAGCCTGAACCTGCGGGGAATGAAATTCCGATTGGGAAACGCGTGTGCGAGTCGCCGCCTGTGCCTACGGTATCAGGCAAGAGCAAGCGGTTTAACCAAGAGTGAATCACGCCATCGCCTGGACGCAAAGCCACACCGCCACGAGTGGAGATGAAGTTTGGCAAGGTTTTGTGGGTTTTCACATCAACTGGTTTGGGGTAAGCCGCTGTGTGGCAGAATGATTGCATTACCAAGTCGGCAGAAAAGCCCAAGCACGCCAAGTCTTTGAGTTCATCACGCGTCATCGGGCCTGTGGTGTCTTGCGAGCCTACCGTTGTCATTTTGGGTTCGCAATAAGTGCCTGGACGAATACCTTGTCCTTCTGGCAGACCACAAGCACGACCAACCATTTTTTGTGCCAAAGTAAAGCCTTTGCCTGTGTCTGCTGGATTTGCAGGCAGTCTGAAAACTTCGCTTGCAGGCAAGCCCAACGCTTCGCGAGCTTTGGCTGTCAAGCCACGACCGATAATCAAGTTAATGCGACCGCCTGCTTGTACTTCGTCTAATAATACTTGCGATTTCAGTTGAAACTCGGCAATCACTTCGCCGTTTTTCAAAATTTTGCCTTCATACGGCAGAATATCGACTACATCGCCCATATTCATTTTAGAAACATCAACTTCAATCGGCAATGCACCTGAATCTTCTTGGGTATTGAAGAAAATCGGAGCAATTTTACCGCCCAAGCACACGCCGCCAAAGCGTTTGTTCGGCACAAACGGAATGTCTTGACCAGTATGCCAAATCACTGAATTTGTTGCAGATTTACGAGAAGAACCCGTTCCCACAACATCGCCCACATAGGCAACTAAATTACCTTTGGCTTTTAATTCTTCCAAAGTTTTAATCGGACCCACTTCGCCTGATTTATCAGGTGTAATGCCGTCGCGTGGGTTTTTCAACATTGCCAAAGCGTGCAAGGGAATATCAGGACGACTCCAAGCGTCAGGAGCAGGAGATAAATCGTCCGTATTCGTTTCACCTGACACTTTGAACACGGTTACGGTGATTTTTTCCGCCACTTTCGGACGACTTGTGAACCATTCAGCGTCTGCCCAAGATTGCAACACTGCTTTGGCATTGGCATTGCCTTTATCGGCTTTTTCTTTAACATCGTTAAATGCGTCAAACATCAACAAAGTGTGTTTTAAGCCATTTGCGGCAATCGCACCTAATTTTGCGTCATCTAACAAATCAACCAAAGGAGCAATGTTATAACCGCCTAACATTGTGCCTAAAAGTTCAGTGGCTTTTTCAGGAGAAACCAAAGGAGATTTCAGGGAGCCTTTTGCCACATTTGCCAAAAATTCGGCTTTGACTTTGGACGCATCATCTACACCAGGCGGCACACGGTGCGACAACAAATGCACCAAAAAGTCTTCTTCACCTTTTGGCGGATTTTGCAATAATTCAACTAAACCTGCGGTTTGCTCCGCAGACAACGCCAACGCTGGAATGCCCAAGGCTTCACGCTTTGCGGCGGCTTTGCGATATTCTGCTAACATAGTTTGTTCCTTTTGACAAGAATTAACGATAGTGGATTGTTTGAGTACGAATACTCGAAAAAAAACGGTCAATCATACCATAATAAACATGGGCTGTGCGGTGTTTTGCTGTACCTAATAAAGTGGGTGATAGGTGGTTTTTATAAGGACATTTCAGGCAGCCTGAAAATTTTGTTATAAAAAGCCATAACCCCCTTTTTGAAAAACGCTATTTAGGTTAAAATAATGCCCTTTATAGGCAGGAATTTCAGTTTCAGGCAGCCTGAAACCGTGTTAGAAATTCATCAACTCCTGCGATTTAGGGCGTTTGTCCTAAACGCAATGAACACACCGTTAAACTTTTTTCTCGAAAGGCACAGACAAAATGGGTACAGAACATCAACCAGAACCATTTGAAAAACTTGAAAAAATCAACCCCGACTTGCTCACCAAAGAAAACTTGCCCGTTTTTATTGAAGAAGTTTTGGGCTATAAAGGTCGCATTACTTCCGAAGATTCAGGCTCCGCTCCTTTGCCCGAAAGTTATCCTTACCGCAATCGTATGCAACGCAAGCAGTACGAATCGGAAAAGAAAAAATTACAAATCGAATTGCTTAAAGTGCAAAGTTGGGTGAAAGACACTGGACAACGCATTGTGTGCCTGTTTGAAGGTCGCGATGCAGCAGGTAAGGGCGGTACAATCAAACGCTTTATGGAACACTTAAATCCGCGTGGTGCCAGAACCGTTGCTTTGGAAAAACCCAATGAAATCGAAAAAGGTCAATGGTATTTTCAACGCTATATCAAAAACTTACCGACTGCTGGCGAAATCGTCTTCTTCGACCGCTCTTGGTACAACCGTGCAGGCGTGGAACGCGTAATGGGCTTTTGCGAACCGCATGAATACTTGCAATTTATGCGTCAAGCCCCCGAAGTGGAAAGAATGTTGGTTAATTCGGGCATTCATTTATTCAAATTCTGGTTCTCGGTAAGCCGTGAAGAGCAACTTCGCCGCTTTTTATCTCGCCGCAACGACCCATTGAAACACTGGAAACTCTCGCCAATTGATATTCAATCATTGGATAAATGGGACGCATACACAGATGCGAAAAACGCAATGTTCTTCCACACCCACACAGGCGATTCGCCTTGGACGGTGATTAAATCAGACGACAAAAAACGCGCTCGCTTAAACTGCATTCGCTACTTTTTAAGTCAGTTGGATTATCCTAACAAAGACCCGAAAGTGGTGAAAGAATTAGACAGCAAAATCGTCTTGGTTCCTAACCCACAATTCAAAGACAAAATCGGTGCGGAAGATATTGGTTAAGTTTTTGATGAGTAATATAAAACGCCGTTTTAAACGGCGTTTTATATTTTCAGGCAGCCTGAAAAGCGTTTAGTTATCAAATATCCGCCACAACCTTATCGCCTTCTTCTTCCATCCATTGACGACGGGCGGCGGCTTCGCCTTTGCCCATTAGTTTGGTGAAAATGCCGTTCATTTCTTCTATATTGTCAATCGGAGCGACTTTCAGCAAGCGGCGGGTGTCGGGGTGCATCGTGGTGTCTTTAAGTTGGTCTGGGTTCATTTCGCCCAAGCCTTTGAAGCGGCTGACGGTGTAGGCACTTTCTTTGACATTTTCTTTACGCAGTCGCTCTAATAATGACGACAACTCGCCCTCGTCCAAAGCGTAAAATTTGCGTGGCGGTTTGCTTTTGCCCTGTGCGGCAACATCTATGCGATATAAGGGCGGTTGGGCGACAAAAATGTGTCCGTTTTCAATTAGTTTGGGAAAATGAGTGTAGAATAGGGTGAGTAATAAAACTTGAATATGAGAGCCATCGACATCGGCGTCTGACAATATGGCGATTTTGCCGTATCGCAAGCCCGATAAATCGACTTCTTCACCTGCGGCGTGCGGATCTACGCCGATGGCAACCGATATATCGTGAATTTCGGCGTTGGCAAACAACTGGTCGCGATGCACTTCAAAGGTGTTCAGCACTTTGCCTCGCAAGGGTAAAATGGCTTGTGTGGCTTTGTCGCGTGCTAATTTAGCAGAGCCGCCTGCCGAATCACCCTCGACTAAAAAAAGTTCATTTTCGCGAATATCTTCGCTTTCGCAATCGGTGAGTTTGCCTGGCAAAACCGCCACACCTGAACCTTTTTTCTTCTCGATTTTTTTCACCGACCGCATTCTTGCCTGTGCTTGACGAATGGAAATTTCGGCAATTTTTTTTCCTGCTTCCACATTATTATTCAGTTGCAATTCTATGCTGTCTGCTAATGCCGTGCTGACTAATTTTAACCCGGACGCGGAAAGCGCCTCCACGAAGGCCTCCACGTCCGCATCGGAGCCGGCGCGCGTCCGCACCCGTTCGGACAGGCAGTCCCGGATCAGCTCGCGCAGGGGATGGGCGTAGGAGGCGGCACGGGTCCCGCCCGGGACGGCTCCCACGCCCGCTCCCGGCGATGCGAACAGGTCGCACATCATGTATTCCTCGTCGTAGCCGCTCTCCGACGAGGCATAGACGGCATCCC
>JAFWRB010000168.1 GCA_017508845.1 Neisseriaceae bacterium
GGTTCGTCAAGTCATTTGCCCAAAAATCCGCCGACTTGCTCCGATGAAACAGTGCAATCCAAAATGAAAGAGTATATAGTTGATTTGTGGTATCCATTTTGCGACCCTAATGATGCAGACAATAAATGGTGCAAAATTCAAGACGGAAAATTTGAAAATATGATGACCGTTGAAGAAAATGCAAACGCAACCAAATGCCGTGCGGATTATGTTTATGGCGACTACACCTATATAATTGATTTTTCTGCACAATATAATGAGAAAGGCGAATTGATTGTTCGTAAGGAATAATGTTTCAGGCAGCCTGAAACAATAAAAAAGCCCCAAAATGGGGCTTTTTTATAGACACGCAAATTAGCGTTTTTTGCCAGCGGCGGCAACTGCTGGATTAGCACCACGATGCAGGGCGGTACTCACAGCACCTGCGGGCAAGGTTACATCGGACACATGCAGAATTTGTCCGCCGACCATTTCTTTTAAGTCTAATTCCAAATATTCTGGAATTTCGTTGGGTTTAATCAGCAATTCAATCGTTGTGGCTAATTGCGAAATGCGGTTGCTGTGCAATTTAACCGCAGGCGAAATTTCGCCGTTGATTAAGTGCAACGGCACTTTAACGCGAACAGGTTTCGCCAAATCAACC
Source organism: Neisseriaceae bacterium (assembly GCA_017508845.1). Lineage (GTDB taxonomy): Bacteria > Pseudomonadota > Gammaproteobacteria > Burkholderiales > Neisseriaceae > RGIG9985. Next base: position 644 of record JAFWRB010000168.1, read on the forward strand.
ACTTGGAAGTCGATGTGCAATACTTGCGGTTTGTAAGGGTGCATTTGGAAATCACGCACCAAAACGCTCAACTCTTTGCCGTCTAAGGTTAATTGATGAACGGCGGTGTGAAAGCGTTCTTTTTGCAAAGCGTAGAACATTGCTTTGTGTTTTACGGTAATGCTGATGGGTTCTTGGTTATCGCCGTAAATGACGGCAGGAATGTTGCCTTCACGACGCAAGCGGCGGCTCGCACCCGTACCTTGCGTATCACGGCGTGTGGCGATTAATTTTTCAGACATATCTGTCTCCATATTTAAGTTAATAAAATCAACTCCTTACGCTGCGACCAACTTATCAGAGTGTGTTGTTTTTCAATGCTCAATTTTGATAAATAAAGCAATGAAACCTGAGATTGTAACAGATTTATAAAGAAGTTGCTATCTTTTGAACGATGATTAAATTCAGGCAGCCTGAACAAATTAAATGACCATATTTCAAGGCATTATTGATAGGCTTAAAAAGCAGGTAAAATAGCGATTTTTCAACCTTTTTCAGGCTGCCTGAAATGCTTATTTTTGCAGACAACAACAATGATATTTTTGAACTTCATCAAGGCGAAAATTTGTTAGAAGTATTAGAAAAACGCGGTTATTCTGTGGCGTATCAGTGTCGCAATGGCTTTTGCGGTGCGTGTCGTATTAAAAAAACGGCAGGTGAAGTCAGTTACGCTAAACAGCCTTTGGCTTATGTGAGTAATGACGAAATTTTGCCTTGTTGTTGCAAAGTAGAAACGCCCTTGACATTGGAAATTGATAAAACATAAACCTAACTTGCAACAAGTTCTAAATTGCGTTAGAATGATTGGTTTTATGAAATGGGCGTTGTCGCCTATCTTAATTTTATTTTTATTTTTAGGAGTTTAGTTATGGCCAACAGTGCACAAGCCCGTAAGCGTGCTCGTCAGGCAGTGAAACAACGGGCGCACAATGCAGGTTTGCGTACCGCTTTTCGCACCGCCGTGAAAAAAGTTGTAAAAGCCATTGAAGCAGGCGACAAAGCCGCCGCTCAAAGCGTTTTTGCTCAATCGGTTAAAATTATCGACCGCATTGCGGATAAAGGCATTTTCCACAAAAACAAAGCCGCTCGCCATAAAAGCCGCCTGTCGGCTCGCATTAAAGCAATGGCGTAAGCGAGAAATTGTGTTCAATAAAAATCGAACTTGCATCACAAGTTCGATTTTGTTTTGGGCGAATAAAAAACAGTGTTTCAGGCAGCCTGAACTATTTAATTTTTATCTGTTTTTTATCCAAATAGCGGTATAATCACCGCCATATTGATTAACCTTTACACCTGCCTGAAAAATATGATGACTGACGCTCCCATTTCCTTGCCACGCGGTGCGGCGATGATTGATGTGGTCGGCACGATGCTGACTGATGATGATAAACGCCGCTTGCTTAACCCCAATGTCGGCGGGGTGATTTTGTTTCGCCGCAATTTTTTATCGATTACACAATTAAAAGAATTAGTTAATCAAATCAAAGCATTACGCACACCTGAATTGATTATCGCAGTCGATCACGAAGGGGGACGCGTGCAACGCTTTATTAACGGTTTTACGCGTTTGCCCGCTATGGCAAATTTAGGTAAATATGCGGATAAAAACGGCATTGCAGCGGCGGAAATTATGGCTGAAAAAACAGGCTTTGTTTTGGCGGCTGAACTGCGAGCGTGCGATATTGATTTATCTTTTACGCCTGTTTTGGATTTGGATTATGCTTGCTGTGCGGTCATTGGCAATCGCAGTTTTCACCGCAAACCTGATATGGTTGCTCGCCTTGCTATTGCCTTGCAAAGGGGTTTGAAAAACGGCGGTATGGCATCTTGTGGCAAGCATTTTCCTGGACACGGCTGCGTGGTCGAAGACAGCCATTTGGAATTGCCACGCGACTCTCGTGAATTGACTGAAATGGCAGACGATTTATTGCCGTTTCAAAAACTCATCGCACAGGGTATGCAGTCGATTATGCCTGCTCATGTGTTGTATCACAATATTGACTCACAACCTGCGGGCTTTTCGGCTTACTGGTTGCAAAATAAATTGCGGCAGGAAATGGGTTTTGACGGCATTATTTTTTCGGACGATTTAACTATGGAAGGAGCAACTGGGGCGGGCGATATTTATCAACGCACGATAGCCGCACTCAATGCAGGTTGCGATGTGGTTTTGGTGTGCAACAGTCCTGATATGGCAGATGAATTGATTGCGAATCGGCTCCCTGAAAACCCCGATTTACAACGGCGTTGGGACTTAATCGCAGGGCGTGGTGAAGTGGCAACATTCAACGCTCTGTTGCAAACGCCTGAATTTACCCAAACAGCCCAAGAAGTCGCCGCACTGTGCGAATTAACAGACACCGCCGCCGCCCCACAAGTGGGAGAAGCGTTTTAATAGAATATCCATTCAGGTTGCCTTTTTCAAGCAGCCTGAAAACAAAAGAACTACGCCATTCTCTGCCGCATTTGCTCGAATAAACAAACACTTGCCGCCATAGCGACATTAAGCGACTCGGTTTTGCCTATCATCGGAATTTGCACGCCATATTCTGCCAAGGCAGCAATATCAGGCGACACGCCTGCCCCTTCGTTACCGAATGCCCACGCAATCGGTTGTGTGCGTAAATTCAAATCGTATAAAGAACGAATGTTATTTGACGCAAGTGTAGTAATATTCAGGCTGCCTGAAAAATCTTTCAAAAACAATGGTATATCAATATTTTCAAAAATATTTAACAAAAAATTCGCCCCCATAGCGGCACGCAATACTTTGGGCGAAAAAGCGTCCGCACAGGTTTTATTCAATAAGACATTTTTAATACCACAAGCGGCAGTACTTCGCAAAATAGTGCCCACATTACCAGCGTCTTGAACATTATCCAAAATAACGCAATCTTGACAATATGGCAAAACCTTATTTTCAGGCAGTCTAAACACCGCTATAATAGAAAAACCAGTTTTGAAAGAAGAAATAGATTGTGCTATTTTATCTGATAAAACAATGGGTTGAATATTCGCACAAGATTTCAGGCAGCCTAAAACTTCTGCATTATCTAATAAAGATTGTGGCACAAAAATTTTTTCAGGCAGTTTCTGTGCATCAATAGCCGTTTGCAATAAATGCACGCCTTCGGTTACAAAACATTTATTTTCACGACGAAATTTGGCTTGGCTAAATAATTGCCGCAAATATTTAACTTTGGGATTATCTGATGAAGTAATCATTTGTTTTTAATCATAAAAATATTTTTCAAGCAGCCTGAAATATATTTTGCACTGCCATTTTTTGGATAAGTACATTCTTCGTAGTCAGGAGATTGCGTACGCCTCGACTATCGTCAAGGCTCGCAATGACAGTAGTTTTTTCAGGCAGCCTGAAAACCCTACCCTAACAACCGTTTCAAAATTTCTTGCACTTGTTGTGGGTTTGCCTTGCCGCGTGATGCTTTCATCACTTGACCTACCAAAGCGTTAAAGGCTTTTTCTTTACCTGACCTGTATTCTTCTACCGTCTTGGCATTTGCCGCAATCACTTCTTCAACCATTTTTTCAATCGCACCCGTGTCGGTTACTTGTTGTAAGCCATCTCGGGCAATAATTTCTTCGGCGGATAAATCGCACTCCCACATTGCTTCAAAGGCTTTTTTGGCTAATTTGCCCGATAGCGTGCCGTCCGCAATTTTCTTCACCAAACCCGCCATACGATTCGCACAAATCGGACTTTCTTCTAACGATAAGCCGTTTTTATTTAACGCTGCCGCTAACTCGCCGTTAATCCAGTTTGCCGATAATTTGCCTGCCCCTGACTCTTTCGCCGTTTGTTCAAAAAAGGCTGCCTGAACGCGGGTTGCGGTTAAAACGCGTGCGTCATAATCGGTTATGCCATAATCGGCTACAAACCGCGTAGCCATTTGTTTGGGCAACTCTGGCATATCGTTTTTCGCTTGATTGAGCATTTCATCGGTGATGATAATCGGCAACAAATCAGGGTCAGGGAAATAGCGATAATCGTGTGCGTCTTCCTTGCTTCGCATCGCACGCGTTTCCCCCGTATCAGGATTAAAAAGCCGCGTTTCTTGAATTACCTTGCCGCCGTCTTCAATCAATTCAATTTGGCGTTCAATTTCAAAATTAATCGCTTGTTCCAAAAAGCGGAAAGAATTTAAGTTTTTGATTTCACAACGCGTGCCAAACTCTTCTTGTCCCACAGGACGAACCGACACATTCGCATCAACACGGAACGAACCCTCTGCCATATTGCCATCGCAAATATCTAACCAAGTTACTAACGAATGCAAGGCTTTGGCATAAGCCACTGCTTCGGCTGCCGAACGCATTTCAGGCTCGGACACCACTTCCAAAAGCGGCGTGCCAGTGCGGTTCAAATCAATGCCCGTAGCATTTGGCACGGCATCATGAATGGATTTGCCTGCGTCTTCTTCCATATGAGCCCGCGTTACATTGATGGTTTTGACATTTTCGCCTACGACAATATCTAACTGCCCGAACTCAATAATCGGATAGGCTAACTGACTGATTTGATAGGCTTTTGGCAAATCAGGATAAAAATAATTTTTGCGGTCGAACACATTTTTGCGGTTGATTGTGGCGTTCAGTGCCAAGCCTAATTTCAAGGCTTTTTCAACCACAGCACGGTTTAACACAGGCAAAGCACCAGGAAAGCCCAAATCCACAACGCAAGTGTGCGAGTTTGCCTCCGCCCCAAACGCCGTAGAAGCCCCTGAAAAAATTTTCGATTTTGTGTTTAATTGCACATGAATTTCTAATCCGATGACTGTTTCCCAAGCCATTTTTAAGTCCTTTTGGTTAGTCAGTTTCAATTTCCTACGCACTGCGTAGGGAATGTTCAGTTCATTATTTCAGGCTGCCTGAAACTATTTTGCTGTCCGATATTTTCCGATTGTTCTTAATAAATACGCCAAAGCCTTTTCATTACCTGCCACGATATTGCCTGTGGCAAGCCAGCCGCTTTCGCCGTCAAAATCGGTAACCATTCCGCCTGCTTCTTGCACCATTAACGCACCTGCGGCAATGTCCCACGCTTTTAAGTTGTATTCAAAAAAGCCGTCAAAGCGACCAGCGGCAACATTACATAAATCTAATGCCGCAGAGCCTTCGCGTCTTGCTCCTGCGGTATCGGCAATCACATTTTTCAAAATAGCAAAATATTCATCAACCATTGATTGTTCGACCACAGGAAAACCCGTTCCGATTAAAAACTCGTTCAAATTCAACCGCCTGGAAACACGAATGCGTTTATCATTCCAAGTAGCCCCATTGCCACGACTTGCCACATATAAATCGTTGCGTTCAGGGGCGAAAATCAGGGCTTCACTTAACACGCCTTTGTGAAAGAGTGCCATAGAAATGGCATATTGCGGGTGTCCGTGTAAAAAGTTTGTGGTGCCGTCTAATGGGTCGATAATCCATTCAAATTTGGAGGTTTTGGCGGGTGCGTTAATTTGTTCAATCGACACATCATCGCCTTGTTTTACAGCACGAAAATAGCCGCCTTCTTCGCTGCGAATATAATGTTTGGGGTAAGCCGTGAGCAATTCTTCGACTAATATGCGTTCCGATTCTCGGTCGATTTCCGACACAAAATCTCGTGCTTGTTTTTGGTCTATGGTAAGCGTTTCCAAGTGGTTTGCGGCACGCGTCATCATTTTTCCAGCACGGCGAGCGGCACGCAAAGCGATATTTAAAACGGCAGACATTTTATAATTAACTCCAAGAAAATCAATGAACTATCTTATTTTGTTCAAACTCATCTAACAATCGTTTAAAATCTGATAATTATACACTGAAATCACATCACAAAATGAACGAACTACCTTTTTATCTTAACCACATTCACATTGTCTTGTGCCGACCATCGCACCCTGCGAACATCGGTTCAGCGGCTCGTGCGATGAAGACTATGGGTTTAACTCATTTAACGATTGTTGCCCCGCAACTGATAGCCACGCCGATGACGCAAAATCCGCCTGAATACTTACCCAATCAGGCGTTCAGGCTGCCTGATGAAAGTTATACGCTCGCATCAGGTGCGGTTGATATTTTAGATACGGCTTGTATTGTGCCAACTCTGCAAGACGCATTAAGCGATTGCGTTCTTTCTTATGCCCTAACTTCACGCCGCCGAGAATTGAATATTCCCCCCAAAACACCGCGTGAAGCCGTGCCAGAATTGATAAAATTTGCAGAGCAAAATCAACAAGTTGCCATAGTTTTTGGCAACGAACGCTTTGGTTTAGATATTGACGAAGTAGCACTTTGCAACCGTTTGATGACCATAAACGGCAATCCAAACTATTTTTCGCTTAATTTATCGCAAGCCGTACAAGTGGTTACCTATGAAATTTTTAGCCAAACTTCTTTTATTAACAATATATTACAAACAGAAGAACAATTTGTACCGCAAGGCGAAATAGACGGCTTAATCAGTCATTTTGACGCAACGATGACGCAAATCGGCTTTTTTGAACGCCGCAACAAAGAGCGTTTATTGCGACGCATACGCCGCATTTTCGACCGCAACGGCGTGCAAAGAGAAGAAATCGACATTTTGCGGGGTTTTTTAAAAACAGTGGGACAAAGAGTGAAATAGTTTTCAGGCAGCCTGAAACAAATTGCACAAACGCACAAAAACCGTTAAAATGGCAAATTCAATTTACAAACCATCTTGCACGGAGAGGTGGATGAGTGGTTGAAGTCGCACGCCTGGAAAGCGTGTATAGGTGAATAGCCTATCGAGGGTTCGAATCCCTTCCTCTCCGCCATTATTTTTTCTCTATATTGTTCCACAACATCGTTTCTAACAAGGCATTGTTGCCTTGGACGGTAGAAATTTCGGACGCTTCAATCATTGTCGCTTGGGTCATATTTTCCCAGTGAAATGAATAGCCGTTTTGCTGTGCCAACTGTTCTAACATTTCACGAATAGCACGCCCATTGCCCTCGCGAAAAGGATGTACCGCATTATATTCGCCTAAAAAATAGGCTGCCTGATGACAAAATTCTTGTGGCGATAGGTTACTTAAAAAATCTCGCTTTTTCAATTCATTAGAGATTTTCTTACAGTACGATTGAATCAAACGGTGATTGCAAAAACGGCTTTTGCCTTTGCTAATATCTACTGTGCGAATTTTGCCCGCCCATGTGTAAATATCTTGAAACAAATGACGATGAATTTTTTGCAAATGAACCAAATCGAATTTGCCGTTAATCGGCTTTTGTTTGAGTTCAATCGAGCGAAACCAAGACAGGTTTCGCTCTTGTTTTTCCAAGATTTTTTCGTCTGTAATATTGAGTTTATTGATGAGTACGCCGTTATTGTCGGTGTAAGGGTCAATGCCTGAATATTTATCCAAACGCATTTTTACACTCGTTTCAAAGCGTCCTGAATGGCTTGTTCGGGCGTTTTCTGCCCCAAAGCCACTAATTGAGCGTCCAAAACCATTTCAGCGTCAGGCTCCAAGCCCTCCAAACGCCACGAGCCTATGCTGTTAATCAGTTGATGACGCAAATCTGCTGAAATTTCAGGTAAAAAACGATATTTTTGCATAGCAAAAATCCCACACATAAAACAGGGAAAATTATAACATATTTTAACTTGTAAGTATATTGTTATTATTATAAATATACGGTTTTCAGGCAGCCTGAAAGCCCTTATTTGCCGTGTTCTGCTAACCATTTTTTAATCGGAGCGAAATCTTGGCGGTGTTCTGGCAAAATGCCATATTTTTCAATCGCTTGTAAATGCAATTTGGTGCCGTAGCCTTTGTGTTTGGCAAAGCCGTATTGTGGAAATTGTGCGTCTAAATCATACATTTCTTTATCGCGTGCGGTTTTGGCGAGAATGGACGCTGCCATAATTGAAGGGTGAAGAGCATCGCCACCGATAACGGCACTCGCTGGATAGGGCAAATCAGGCGGAATGCGGTTGCCGTCAATCAGCACTTTTTCAGGCTGCCTGTTTAAGCCCAAAACGGCTCGCTTCATCGCTAACATAGCGGCGTGCAAGATATTCAATTCGGCAATCTCCGCCACATTGGCACTTGCCACAGCAAAATTGATTGCTTGCTCTTTAATTTGTTCTGCTAAAATATCTCGCCGTTTTTCAGAAAGTTTTTTAGAATCATTAAGATATGGCAAGTTAAAATCAGGCGGCAAAATCACCGCCGCTGCAAAAACACTGCCGATTAAAGGCCCACGCCCTGCTTCATCAACCCCAGCAATCATTGATAAATCTTTCCTTGATACATTAAATAACCGTCCTTATGCTGTCCGCGTGGGTCTTTGTGCGTCCAGTGGATTAAACCGCCTTTATTATTATAAACATAGTCCCCCGCAAAGGAAACTTCATCGCCTTTTTGTAAATTAGGCAAGCGTTCCGCTAAATCAATATTATGGGCAATCAATAAGGTTTGTCCATTCGATAATTGCAAAATAAATCGTTGATGACGAGAACCCTCGTTATCATCAGCCAAAACTTTTTTCACCACACCTTTGCCTGTTACAAAAACATCGCTTTTTTGTTGCTTAAATAGTTGTTCTATATCGCTATTTTCATTGCTCACAGCCTTGTTTTGTGGCGTTTGCGAAAGCCCTTGCCCTGTCACAATCGGCGGATTACTCGGCGGCAAATTATCTTTTTTGCCTTGATGAAGCCCAAAAAAATACGCCCAAGAAACCGATAATGCAATCAGTAAAATAACAATCACTATATTTTTATTCATTTGATTTTCCTTATGTTTTTTATTTCAGGCAGCCTGAAAAGGTAAATAAACATCAAACCGTGTACTTTTGCCCACATACTGATACGCAGGTTGGCTATTGCCAACAAACGCACCGTGCTTGGGGCGTTTGACCACAATGCGTTTTACAGGCATTGTACGAGCCTTGTTCAATAAATCCGCACTATCGTCATCGCACCCTACTGCTGCCTGAAAAAACCGCATTTCCTTTTTCACCAATGCCGTTTTGTGGCGTTCGGGAAACATTGGATCCAGATAACTCACATCAGGACACGGTAAATCACTATTAAAAATAGTGTCAAA
>JAFWRB010000018.1 GCA_017508845.1 Neisseriaceae bacterium
ATTATGTCAAACAAGCAGGCAAAACGCCCACAGTGGCAATCGGCGGCATTGATTTATCCAACGCCCAAGCGGTGTTAGATTGCGGTGTGTCATCTTTGGCAGTGGTGCGTGCGGTAACAAACGCCAAAAATCCTGAACAAGTGGTGAAAGATTTTCAGGCGTTGTGGGGGGAATAAATTTTCAGGCAGCCTGAAATTGCCGTTCGTTATTACGAATAATTAAGATTGTCTGCAAGATTTTTAAGTTAAATTTATTTAAGGATAGATACAAAATGGATAGCAAAAATCAAAAAAGTGAAGAACAATTATTAAAAGAATTAGAAGAAATCAACAAAGGAATAGATGAACTTGAAAAAGAAATGGCAGAATTTGAAAAAAATATGCCCAAACATTTTAAAAAAATAGCAGAAAGCGAAAGTTTTCCTGAAAAAAGCGATTTAGCCATTAAAACATTAGAAAGAGTTTCGCAGGAATGGTTTGCTAATCAAAGGGTTATTAAGTGGAAAGTATTTGAACCCAATATAAAATATGATTATTATATATATCCCTTTATGTATGTCTTAATACTATCATTTATAGGGATTATGTTACCCGTTACCATTAGTGAAAAACTTGTTCATTGGGTATATTTTTCAACACTCATAGTAATATTAGTAGTAATTTATTTTATTCTTTATAAAAAATTACAATATTCCAAAGCAACTATTAAAATCAATCGCCATAGACGCAAAGGTATTTTTATTGCTAATAATGGTGAAAAAAGAAAAATTAAATATGAAAAAACCGTTACACTTCCTGCGTTCAGGCTGCCTGAAAACGACACGGGAACTTATCGCAAAATGCGAAGACAATTACAAAAAGCCATTACTGCCGAAACGGGCTGGTTTTTTAATAATCAATGGGAAGATGAACAAGATGATTGGAAAGAGTTTCTCAAATCAAATGGTTATACTACGGACAATCAATAAAAAATCTTTTCAGGCAGCCTGAAAACAAAAAAGGTATCAAAAAAAAATGATTTTAATTCAAATAATTGAATTGATTACACTCACTTGGGCAACGGTAATGTTGTTGCGATTTTTCTTGCAACGCGGCGGTTTGTCTGTGTCGCACCCTTTGGCACAACTTTGTATGACGCTCACCGACTGGATTGCTCGCCCTGCACGCAAAATGATTCGCCCTATCAAAGGCTGGGACACCGCCCTGCCTGTGGCGGCATTTGCCGTTTTGCTGCTGGTGCAAATTGCCTTACTGGTTGTCAGATTGAGTATGGGCACAACTTTCTCCCCTGCCCAAATTCCTTACGCAGTGGCAAACGCCTTACTCTATCTCACCCTATCGGCGGCGTATGCCCTGATTGCCTGCCTGATTATCCAAATGGTATTGAGTTTTGCAGACCCTTACAACGCCTTAATGCGAACCGTCAGCACCGTATTAGCCCCATTCACTCGCCCCTTTCGCTTTTTACGCATAGGTCGCATAGACTTTTCAGGCAGCCTGATTTTTATCGCCCTGTGGCTTTATACAGGCGTTGGCGTGCCGTATTTGCGATACTTATTAAGAGCGTGGCTGTTTTGATTTCAGGCTGCCTGAAACAATGATTGCGATATAGTGGCAAGATTGCTATAATCCGCCATTCTCTCGACGACCAATCGAACAGCGGAAAAGTGGCAGAGTGGTCGAATGCGACGGACTCGAAATCCGTTTTACGGTAGCAACCGTAACGAGGGTTCGAATCCCTCCTTTTCCGCCAAAAATCAATGACTTACAATCATCAATTTTTTTGGATTTATTACATTTTCAAACTCTTTGTGCCAAATTTGTGCCAAAGCAAGTAATAGCAACGGTTTCGGCGGCATTTTAGCCATTATAACAAGCAATCATTTAACAACGCAGAATGTTTATGCAAATGTTCAGGTGCAAGATGAGCATAGCGTTGCACCATACTTGGTGTTTCCCAACCGCCCATTTCCTGTAAGGCGGCAAGTGGTACTCCTCGTTGAATTAACCAACTTGCCCAAGTATGCCGTAGGTCGTGCCAACGGAAATTTTCAATTTTGGCTTTGGCAAGCACTTTTGCCCATATTTCACTGTGAATTTTAGTGTCAGGCTTGTTTCTACCATTCAAAAATACAAACTCACTATGCTTACCCTGTTGCTCTTCTAACACCTGCATTGCAATATCGTTCAGCGACACGCCTAATGCTCTACCTGATTTCGTTTCGTCTGCGTAATACCAACACACACGCCGTCCAAGGTCTATTTGCTGCCATTTTAATGTCAGCACATTTCTCTGTCGCAAGCCTGTGGCAAGGCTGAATTTGATCATCTGTGCCATATACAGCGGTGCAACTTCAATCAAGCGTTTTGCTTGTTCGGGCATTAGCCAACGAATACGCTTTTTGTTTTCAGAATACATTGAGAAATGGGGTGTATTGTCTATCCATTCCCATTGTTTCATAGCACGATTAAATATTGCTCTAATCAAAGCAATATAGCGATTTTTGGTTGCATCTGAACAGGTTTTTTTGGCGATGATTGTCATCACCAAATCTCGTGTAATATCACCAAGCAACATTCCACGCAATTCGGGTAAGTTTCGCATTCTGCTTTTATCGTCTTCTATGCTTTTCTTTGCTCCTTTTTCATCGAGCCAACGAATATACGCCTCGTCCCAAGTTCGCTTTGGTTTTTCGCCTATGCGGTCAATCCGCCATTGCTCGTACTTGATTTTATCGTGTAGTTCAAGGGCTGCTTGTTTGTCGGTTGTGCCAAGCGAGCGTCTAATTCTTTCGCCGCTCGCATTTGTGTAATCGGCATACCAAATTTCGTTTCGTTTATACAGCATTGCGTTCTAATCCTTTTTTTAGAATTGACCGCTTGCAAGGTCTTATTTTCTTGCATTTCAATGAATTGTGCAAGATTATCTTCGGTAATAATCCACTGCCGCCCAACTTTACAAGCAGGTAACACGCCTGAATGAATGTAGTCTAAAAGTGTTGTGTAATGACAGTGGCAGATTTGAGTAACTTCATTTATGGTATAGGTCTGACTTCCAACACGCCGTTTTCTTTAATGTATTGCATCAGTGGCAGAAATGTGCTTGAACCGTTATCCACAATCGCAATGCCATCTTGATGGATAATTTCTTCAATCAATGCGTCAAATTTACTGTGGTCAATCGCATTGTTTGTTCCTACAATATTGACTGTTGCTACATTCAAGGCTTTATAACGAGAAAATGTTTGGTTGATTGGGTCGGTATCAAAAAAATGCGTCATAACACCGCTTTGGGCAATATAAATACTGTGCTAATATCGCTGCAATCAGGCTTTTACCAACACCGCCTTTGCCTTGTACAATAAAATGAACTTGTTTCATCATGAAATCTCCATACAAAAAGGCAGCCTGAAAGATTTTCAGGCTGCCTAAATAAACAAAAAACCGCTTGTATAAACAAGCGGTTGATTTTATGTTTCAGAGAATTGTGCAGTTATAATAAACAGGCTGCTTGAAAAGTTGTTACAAAATAATCTTCTGATAAACTCTGTGGCGTTGGTTGTGATAAAAATTCCAAGTTTCGCCATTTTTTAACAGCACTTGCCAACACTCACAAAACTCACCGTTAAATGGTCTGCGTTTTAATGAGATATATTGTATTTGACGCGGATAACTTGCATGATTGCGGATTTGGGCTTTTCGTTTGTCCAAAACATTCACTTCTCCTTGTTTTTGATACAAAATTTCTTGGTGAATGGGCAGTTTGTTTTCAGGCTACCTGAAAGGTTTTATCTTATTGAAAACATTTTTTGTTTATCATCTAACACCCCTGCGGTGTTGAGTAATTCCAAATACGAAATTAAGTAATGGTATTTTGCGTTGGCTAATTGTTGTTGTGCTTCCAAATAGGCTTGTTGAGCCTGCACCACATCAAGATTTGTGCGTAGTCCCACTTCATAGCCCATTTGTGTGGATTGCAGTTTAGATTGCGTGGATTGCAGTAATTTTTCTTGTGCCGCAATTTCACTTTTGCCACTATGAATGGACAAATAATGTTGTTTAACTTCCAATGCGATTTTTCTATTTGTGGCAGTTAATAAGTCCTGTGCCTGCATAGACAATTCGTAGGCTTCTTTAACTTTGCTGTTGATTTGTCCGCCTGCAAATAAGGGGATAGACAAATTAACACTCACCAAATAACCGCGTTTGCCATAGCGATAAGCCTGATTATTGCTTTCGTTCTTATAACGCATATCTTGATAACCGCCTGATAACGACAGCACAGGCAAGCGATTTGCACGCATTTCAGATAAAGAAGTGTTGGCACTTTCTAATTTTAATTGTGCCAATAACAATTCAGCATTATTCTTCAAGGCAATTTGTTGCCATTCTTCTTCTGTGGGCAAAAGAGAAAAATTAAATAATTGTTTATTTTTCAACGGTTCAATGTCATCAGGATTTAATCCTGTGGCATTATGTAAAAAATTGCGTGCCATATTTAATTCAGACAACGATTTGACTTCTTTGGCAACGGCACTATCAAAACCCGATTGCACTTCATCAATATCCACTTGGGTTGCCGCACCCACTTCAAACATTGCTTTAACTTGGGCTAATTGTTCGGTATAGGCTTTTTTAGCCGCAGCGATTGCGGTTAAATTATCTTGTGCTTGTAATACTTGAAAATAGGCTTTACCAATATCCAATTTTAATTGCGAATCAATTTGATTAAAACGAATTTCCGCTATTTTGGATTTATTTTTACCCTGTTTATATTGTTGCCATTTTGCCACATCAAATAAAGGCTGTTGTAATTGAATATTCCAACCGTGTGATTGTGCGTCATTACTCATTGATTGTGGCTGTTCTTGATAAACTGCATTTGCAGATAGTTGTGGCAACAATACCGCAACACCTTGTTTTTTTGCTTCAAGTCCAGCATTTTTTTCATGTGTTGCTGCCGAATATTCAGCATTATATTGATAGGCAGCGTTCCACGCATCTTGCAAATCAAAGCCATAACAAGAAATATGAATATTAAAGAATAATGCCGCAATTAACAAATTGTATTTATTTAATTTTAGCATTATTAACGCTCCTTCAAACTTTCATCAACTTTGGTTTTTAATGGGCTTAATAAATAATCAATTACCCGTCTTTTCCCTGTTTTAATTTCCCCTGTAACATTCATACCTGCGGTTAGTTTAATTTTTGCACCGTCAATATTTAAAAAATCCCGTTCAGGTTCAATTTTTGCCGCATAAACCAAACCCAACTGTTCATTTTCAATCGCATCAAAACTAATGCTTTTTACTGTGCCGTTAATATATCCATATCTTGTGTAAGGAAAAGATTCAACTTTAATTGCCACTTTTTGTCCTGCTTTCACAAAACCAATATCTTTATTTAATACCATTGCCTCCACTTCTAATTTATCTTCATCAGGTACAATCACCATAATCGGTTGAGCCGCTGTTACTACGCCACCTACGGTATGAATGGATAATTGTTGTACTGTACCTGCCACAGGTGATTTTAATGTCATCAGCGTTTGTCTTTGTAAAGCCTTTTCCGTTTCTGCGTTTAATTGTGCAATTTGCTCATCGGATTGGCGTAATAAATCCAAAGTATCACGCATTAAGGTTTGCGTGTTTAATTGTTGCTCTTCATCGGCTTGTCTAATTGTTTCTTTAATTTCAATCAGTTTGCTTTTTTGTGAAGCCAAATCGTTTTGGTTTTGAATTAACTTACTTCGTTGTTCATAATACATATGTTTGGACATAAAATTTTTATCCAATAATTTTTTATAATCCTGTGTTCTTTGCTGTTCAATTTGAGTTAAGCCTTGTAATTTAACAATTTGTGCTTGAACCGAATTTAATTCCGCCTCTCGTGCTGCTTTCATTGATTGTAATTGCTGGTCTTTGGCATACCAAGATTGATATTGATTGATAACCAATTCTTGCGTTTGCAATAATATTTGGTTAGACACATTTAATTGAGATAATGCTTTTTGTGGATTTTTTATATCACTAAAAATATCTATTTTAGGTACAGGCGTTTTTTGTTCTAATGCGTTTAATAACACCTCGCTACGCCATTTAGATAAATGGGCAGCCTGTAAGGCGGCAACAGAGCGTTCATAATCAGAATCCGAACCTATACCTGATAATTCCATTAACACTTGGTCTTTTTCAACATGTTGTCCGTCTTTCACCAAAATACTTTTCACCACCGAAGTTTCCAAAGGCTGAATGGTTTTACTGCGACCGCCCAAAGTCGTTTTACCTTGTGCTACTGCAACAATATCCATTTTACCGATGACTGCCCACAAAAGTGCCAAAACTGCAAACGCCATAATCAGCCGAGCCGTCCATTTAGGAGCGGCAGAAATCGGCGTTTCCACCAATTCCAAATGAGCAGGTAAAAACGCTCGCTCATCTTCTTCGCGTTTGGGTGGATCTAATTTATCACGAATAGCCCAAACTTCACGCCACACACTTGCATAGCGTTGCCATAAGTCCTTGATTGCTTGAAAATAAATTGATTCTTTTTTCATAGTAAAAATCCGTTAGTAAAGTTTTTCAGGTAGCCTGAAACAAAATGTTAAAACCTGCGTAGGGTGAGTTTTAACTCACCAAATAACAACAATAGCATTGTATTATACATTTCAGACAATCTGAAATACATTTCTGCTGTTTTGGTGGGCAAGAATGCCCACCTTACAACTCATCAAAACCTTTACGCTACACCAGACCCAGTCAAGTAGTTATTCGGATTCAACAGGCTATCAGTATTGCTTGCCATTAACTCCGTTGATGAACCGCTGCCGAAACTTGCCATTGCGTTTATCATTCGATTTAACGCTGTATCAGCAGCAAATAAGGTTGGGTCAGTAGCAAGGGTGTTGATTTCGTTTGTGTTCAACACTGTGCCGTCTTTGAACTCGATTTCG
>JAFWRB010000169.1 GCA_017508845.1 Neisseriaceae bacterium
AGAAAAGAAGATAGCGAAACAGAATAAAAACGCTTTCAGGCTGCCTGAAAAGTTTTTCTTAATCAAGGATATACCTTGGTCGGATTCATGATATTATCTGGGTCAAGGTATTGTTTGATGGCTTGCATTAGGGCGAGTTCAGACGCATTTCGCATATTTTTTAACCAGTTTTTTTTCAGCATGCCTACGCCGTGTTCGGCGGCAATGGTGCCATTGTGTTGTAAAACCGCTTGATAAACAATTGAATTGAGTTGATTTTCAAACTGATATGCGGTTTTGTCAGGATAATCGGGCAGAAAAATATTGTAGTGCAAACTGCCGTCCCCCAAATGTCCGAACAGCACAATTTCTGCACTTGGAAAGGCATTCTTAAGGGCGGTGTCACACTGTTGCACAAAATCTGCCAAAGCAAAAATGGGCACGGCAATATCGTGTTTAATGCTCACGCCACGCCGTTTTTGGGCGGCGGAAATGTTTTCTCGCAAACGCCACCAGTTTTGCCGCTGTGTGTCATTTTGGGCAATGAAAATATGTTCAAAACCGTGTTGTAACAAGGTTTCAGGCAGCCTATCTGTGTGGGGCGTTTTTTCCCATTCGCACAGAATATGCCAAGCGGCGTTTGTGGGCGGTGTGGTGCGTAAATCGTTGGCACTCACCATTAAAGCAGCATGCGAAATCAATTCAAAACTTTTCAGCGAGCCTAAACTATTCTTTTGTAATAAATTCAATAAGTTAATACAATCATCTATGGTTTGGCAATCTGCCCACAAGGTTTCGACTTGTTGCGGCAGTAAAAACAGTTTGAGTGTGGCGGCGGTAATCACGCCAAGCGTGCCTTCGCTGCCGATAAACAGGTGTTTTAAGTCTAAACCTGCGGTGTTTTTATGCAAAGGCTGTAAGGACGAAATCATTTCGCCGTTGGGCAAAACCACTTCCAAACCCAACACCAAATCACGCATGGTGCCGTATCGTAACACATTGATTCCGCCCGCATTTGCCGCAATATTGCCGCCGATTTGACAACTGCCTTCACTGGCAAGCGACAAGGGAAAAAATAAACCTGCGTCTTTTGCCGCCTGTTGCACTTGATACAAAAGGCAGCCTGAACCCACTGTAATACAGCGGTCAGCGGTATTAACTGGATTGATTTGATTTAATTTTTCTAACGACAACAACACGCCGCCGTTAATGGTTGCTCCGCCACATAAGCCAGTATTACCGCCGATGGGTACAACAGGAATTTTATTTGCCCAAGCAAGTTGCATAATTTTTTGCACCGATTGTGTGCTGTTAGGCGATAACACAATATCCGCACAACTTGTATAGCGTTCGCGGCGGTCTAATAATAAGGCGACGATTTTGTCATTATCACGCACCATTTCATCGGCAGATAAATGAGCAGAAAACAGGTTGAATAAAGACATAATAATAGAAAATTCAATAAGATAAGTTTTCAGGCAGCGTTCAGTTAAACGGTGTATTATTTTAACATACAGAACACACACATTAAGCACATTCATGCGTCAGTTGTTTTATGCAAAAAAATTCAGCGTTGGCTCGTCAGACGCATGAGTGTTGTGAAGTTTAACGACTATAAAACAGCGAAATGATAATAAATACAAAAACAGCAAGCAACACAAAGCCCCGATTGATATATTGAACGGTTTCAACATATCAATCGGGACTCGCAATCAACCTAATTGAGAGAGAGAAAAATTCTAAACTCAATCGGTCAGCAAGAAACAAGCGGTATCAACCGACAGCACGGAGAATGAGTAACTGTATTTGAAGTCGCGAACTTTTCTGTACAAACCGAAATACGCTAACAAAGCCACAACGGTAAAGGTTACGGCGAACACTTCTAATTTAAGAAATTGACGCAATTCAGTAACATTAGGGAAAATCATACCAAAGGCAAAGCCTAATGCACCGCATACGGCGACTACTAATAAGGTTACAAGCATATCTACTGCTATTAGTCGTACTTTTTTACTCATGGTTAGTACTCCTACATATTAGGACAATGATTAAATGCGATAGAAAAAAACGCTTCTATCCACTGAACATTCGGGCAAATTCTATTCCTTTTTAAAAATTATGTCAAACTTAAAATTTGTTTTATAATCGCAGTGCAATATTTTTAATATATTGTTTTTATTTTATTTTTTATTAACGAAATGTGCGTTTGTGCGGCGTACAAAATGGGTGTTTTTTGACATAAATCATATTTATTTGTGTCTTTTTTGACACAATTTAATCATCTTTCAGGCAGCCTGAACGGGATTTCATCTATCAGTTTAAAAATTAGATGAGTTATACAGCATTTTGCCCTATGCCAAAGTAAAAAATTATACGCAACTTATTGTAATAACGAATATTTATGTTTATTAAAAAACAAACTCATTACTTAACGCAGACTTAATTTGCGAAAAAATCTGCATAAAGTGATAGACATTATGCCTATTTTGCAGGAAAATGTCGGTATCTTTGTGCGAATTGCGATGAAAATGTCAAAAAAAGTGCTTATTTTAAATGGTCCTAATCTTAACTTATTAGGCACACGAGAGCCGCATATTTATGGGGCAGAAACTCTGTCGGATATTGAAGCACAACTGACAGCACAGGCAAAGGCTTTGGGCGTGTCGGTTGTTTTTTTGCAAAGCAATTCGGAAGGGGTTTTAATCGATAAAATCCACGCCGCCAAAGATAACGGCGTGGGTTTTGTCATCATCAATCCAGGCGGACTCACGCATACCAGCGTGGCTCTGCGGGACGCATTTCTCGGCGTGGGCTTGCCCTTTGTCGAAGTGCATATTTCTAATGTTCATAAACGCGAACCGTTTCGCCGCCATTCTTATCTGTCTGATGTGGCAGTCGGTGTGATTGCTGGTTTAGGCAGTGCAGGATACGGTTATGCGTTGCAGTTTGCCGCTCAATGTGTAGGGGCAAAATAATCTTCAAGGAATAATAATATGGATTTACGCAAACTCAAAAAACTCATTGATTTGGTTGAAGAATCTGGCATTGCCGAGATTGAAGTTACCGAAGGTGAAGAAAAAGTCCGCATCACACGCACACAAGCAAACGCTCAACCTGCTATGTTTGCTCCGCCGCCGATGGCATTTGCGGCACCTCCTGTTACTCAACCTGCGGCGGCTCCTGCCCCTGCCGCACCTGCCGCTGAACAGCCGCAAATGTCTGGTCATACAATGACTTCGCCTATGGTCGGCACTTTCTATCGTAAGCCAAGCCCCGCCTCTCCTGCGTTTGTGGAAGTGGGACAACGCGTCAATGCAGGCGATA
>JAFWRB010000170.1 GCA_017508845.1 Neisseriaceae bacterium
AATTTTAATGGTAACCCCTGCTACCCAATGCTTGCGTAATTCAGGGTCGATGTTGTTTTCATAAGTTACAGCATAACGAGCGGGGTCATTCGGATTTTTGATTACTTCATCTCGTTCTTCTTTAACTTTACTGTATCGGTATCTGCTGATACTATTGTCCTTTTCTAATACATCAACAAAAGAGTATTTTTTTTCATCAAACCCCAAAAAATTTTTAATGTAATTACCATGTTCACGATTAGCAATAGCAGCATGCGACCACATGGGGTCAGCAAGTAAAGACCAGCGGTCTTTGTTAATCTCGTGTTCTTCTTCACCACGCACCTTTAATAACATAACCCCATCAACATTATCCACAGTGCGATAAATTTTTTCCCCTGCTTTTTTACATTGCTCATCAAAAACGGCTTTGGCTTGTTCGTATTTTTCTTTGCGTTCATTATATTTGGCGATTCTTTCTTCTTCATATTTTTTTGCAGGAACAGTCCAATGCGGTGGAATAATCAAAATGGTTAATACAATGGCAATTACATTCGCAATAATTCTATAAATCTTTTTAATTTTAAAATAATGCCCACCCAACCAAATAATAAGCGTTGAAAAAGCAATAGCCAACACAACACTGACAAACATCGGTAGCCAGTAAAGGATATTGACTAATAAAACAAATTCTTTATAAAAAGTTTGCATTTGATTTATTCCTTAAAAGTTTTTTCAGGCAGCCTGAAAAAGTGTTAGATATTGCTCGTTATTTAACACGCCTGCACTGTTGAGTAATTCCAAATAAGCAATCAGTGTGTTGTATTTTGCGGTGGCTAATTGTTGTTGTGCGTCCATTTGGGCTTGGCGGGCTTGTACCACATCTAAATTACTGCGTAAGCCCACATCAAAGCAAGGTAGGTGGGCAACTTGTTGCCCACGCGTTTTAAATGGTACATATTTCAGGCAGCCTTACCAAAATGACGATATTAACATTATTTTTGTGCCAATAATCTATGATTGAAATGAATTTTATATAACACTTATAAAACGCGTGGGCAATAAATTGCCCACCCTACGGTTCACTGTATTACGGCAAAGTCGCAATCGCTTGCGTGAAATAATCAAAAAACGCATTATCATCAACCGCGTAGCACCAGTATGCATTGGGGGTTTTGCCACTTTTGCCGTGCCAATCCACACTGCTTGCTCCTTCGCAGACACCAAACGAAGTATCCACAGCCACGAACACTTCCTTATAAGAAAATAACTCTGGACGCACAGCCGCCGCTACGGCACACGGGTCGTGCAATGGTCCGCCGTTTAAGCCAAATTGTTGCGTATCAAAGCGTCCGTAAGACTGCAAAATATCCGCTACGCGTTTGCCGTTTTCATTTGGCAAATCACGCAATTTTTGCATTCGCTCTTTTGTGGCTAACGCTTTGTGGGTTACATCTAATGGCACAATGCGGATTTTTGCCCCGCAATTTAGCACAATTTGTGCCGCCAATGGATCAACAAAAAAATTAAAATCCGCATTCGGCGTAACATTGCCCGCTTCAAAAAATGTGCCGCCCATAATCACAATTTCTTTGATACCTGCCACACAATCAGGATACAACAAAAACGCCAAAGCCAAATTCGTTAAAGGACCAATCGGCACCAGTGTTATGCTGTTTTTTTCTGCAGCCAAAAGCGTTTGGGCTAAAAACACGGCGGCGTGTTCGTTGTGCAAGGGCGTTTGCGGCTCGTGTAAGACAACGCCGTCCAAACCTGTTTTGCCATGCACTTCTTCGGCGGTTAAAAGGGCTTTTGCAAGCGGTTTTACCGCCCCTTGATAGACTGGTAAATCACAGCGTTTCGCCCAATCACAAATAATGCGGGCATTTTTTTGTGTGAAATGTAAAGGCACATTGCCTGCTACGCAGGATAATGCTAACAATTTGATTTGATTTAGTTTATCTAAACCAAACGCCATTAAAATGGCGGCTGCATCGTCTTGACCTGGGTCGGTATCAATAATGATTTGTGGAATGTTTGACATATTATTTGTCCTTGTGAAAAATCATTTAGGCTGTCTGAAAACCCAAAAGACGGCTTTTTCGCCGTCTTTTTATTCAATTAAAGTCAGATTTTACCTTTTACCCACTCACTCACGCTTGCTAATGCGTTTGGCAATGCAGCGATATTGGTGCCACCTGCTTGGGCGAGTTCGGGTTTGCCGCCGCCTTTGCCGCCGATTTGTTCGGCAACCATTTTCACCATGTCGCCTGCTTTGATTTGAGCGGTTAAGGGTTTGGATACGGCGGCAACCAAAGATGCTTTGCCGTCATTCACAGCCGCTAACAGCACGGCGATTTCCTCACCCCTGCCCGCTAAATCGACTGCAAAATCGCGTAATTCAGTTGCAGGCATTTCGCCGACATTCTCAACAATTAGCGATACTTCGCCGATTTTAACTGCATTTGATAACAATTCTGCGGCTCGCCCTTTGGCGATTTCGGCTTTTGCCGTTTGCAATGCTTTTTCTAATTGTTTGATTTTATTGTTGTTATTTTCAATTTTCGGCAGAATGTCGTTTTGCGTTTGGGCTTTGGTTTCTGCTTGAATATTATTCAATAATTCACTTTGCGAACGCACAAATTGCAGGGCGGTGTTGCCAGTAATCGCTTCCACACGGCGAACGCCTGCGGCAATGCCGCTCTCACTGATGATTTTGAACAAACCGATTGAACCTGTGCGGTCAATATGCGTGCCGCCACAAAGTTCTGCGGAAACTTCGCCCATTTGCACCACACGTACGGTTTCGCCATATTTTTCGCCAAACAACATCATCGCCCCTGTTTTTTTGGCATCTTCCATACTCATTTCGCGTGCTGTAACTTCAATATTCGCCAAAATCGCTTGATTAACAAGGTCTTCCACTTGGGCTAATTCGTCCGCTGACACAGGTTTATTATGTGAAAAGTCAAAGCGAGTTCTGTCCGCTGTTACCAAAGAGCCCTTTTGCTCAACCGTTGTACCTAAAACTTGACGCAATGCGGCGTGCATTAGGTGTGTGGCACTGTGATTGCGTTGATTTGATAAACGAATATTGCTGTCAATTTGTGCAGTAACGGTGTCGCCCACTTTCAGGCTGCCTGAAAGCACAACGCCGATATGACCATTTACTGCGGCTTTAATTTTTTGCGTGTCTTTCACTTCAAAACGCAAATTGTCGTTAATAATCAAACCGCTATCACCCACTTGACCGCCACTTTCGGCATAAAACGGCGTTGCGTCTAAAATCACCGTGCCGCTATCACCTGCGGATAAACTTTCCACAAGTTCATTTTCTTTATATAAAGCAATAACTTGTGCTTGATTTGCGTGTTTTTCGTAGCCTGTAAATTCGCTGTCTTGTCCGTTGTATTCAATTTGAATATTGGCTTTGAAGTTTTGTGCCGCACGGGCTCTTTGGCGTTGTTTTTCCATTTCCGCTTCAAAACCTGCTTCGTCCATTTGAATATTGCGTTCTCGTGCAATATCGGCGGTTAAATCGTAAGGAAAACCAAAGGTATCATACAATTTGAACACGGTTTCGCCGTCCAAAACTTGCTTGCCGCCACTTAACGCGTCTTCTAATAATTTCATACCAAATTCAAGCGTATTGGCAAAACGCGTTTCTTCTTGTTTTAAAACATCTGCCACAAATGCTTGTTTTTGTTTGATTTCTGGATAAGCGTCCCCCATTTCGCGAACTAAATCAGGAACTAATTTGTGGAAAAAGGCGTTTTTCTGCCCTAATTTATAGCCGTGCCGCACCGCACGACGGATAATACGGCGTAAAACATAACCCCTGCCTTCGTTTGACGGCAAAACGCCGTCCGCAACCAAGAATGCACACGCACGAATGTGGTCGGCAATCACTTTTAAAGACGGTATTTCTTGCGAATATTCAACGCCAGTTTCACGAGCGGCGGCACGGATTAAATTGTCCATTAAATCAATTTCATAATTGCTATGCACGCCTTGCATGACTGCCGCAATGCGTTCCAAGCCCATACCTGTATCCACAGACGGCTTGGGTAAAGGGTTCATCACGCCGTTTTCATCACGATTAAACTGCATAAACACGCAGTTCCAAATTTCAATAAAACGGTCGCCGTCTTCTTCTGCCGAACCTGGCACGCCGCCCCAAATCTCTTCGCCGTGATCGTAAAACACTTCCGAACACGGGCCGCACGGACCCGTATCACCCATTTGCCAAAAATTATCGGACGCATATTTCGCACCCTTATTATCGCCGATACGAATGACCTTGTTTTCAGGCAGCCCTATTTCATTACGCCACACAGAATAGGCTTCTTCATCTTCCGCATAAACCGTAGCTAACAGTTTTTCTTTCGGCAAGCCCAACCATTTTTCCGAAGTTAAAAATTCCCACGCAAAATGAATGGCGTCTCGCTTAAAATAATCGCCAAAAGAAAAATTGCCTAACATTTCAAAAAAAGTATGATGCCGTGCGGTGTAGCCGACATTTTCCAAATCATTATGCTTACCGCCAGCACGAACACACTTTTGAGCCGAAGTTGCTCGCGAATAAGGGCGTTTATCAAAACCCAAAAACACATCTTTAAACTGGTTCATACCCGCATTGGTAAAAAGCAGGGTTTTATCGTCCTGCGGCGGCACGAGCGATGACGAAGCAACAATCGTATGCCCCTTGCTTTCAAAAAATTTCAAAAATTTACGGCGAAGTTCTGCGGTGTTCATAATGTTTGTGTCCTATATAATATTCTCAGGCTGCCTGAAAAAAATAAGTAAAATCCAAAAGGGTGAATATTACTTCACTCATCACAAAAAGTCATTATTTTATATGAAAATAATCTCATTCAGGCTGCCTGAAAATTTATGCGAAAAAGTAATTCAATACACCACAAGAGAAGTAAGTTTTTAAATGAAAAAATATTATTAAATATCAATGAAATAAGTAATATATCACGGCGTTTTGTGTGGAATAAACACGCACAGCCCACAAATGGCGTATTCATCTATTTGATATATCGCAAAAAATTATTTCAATTACCTAATGAATAAGCATTTTTTATTTGACAGAAGCAATAGAAAATTTTAATATCAAAGGGTTTACAAACACAATCGAGAGAGAGAAAAAATGAAATTCACATTATCCCCATTAAAAACCGCTTTGGCATTATTGTGCCTATCTCCTTTTACCGCTTGGGCAGACGATATTGATAACGAATCGTTCTCTGCTAATACGCTGTCAGAATATGTTATTCGTCTTAATCAAATTCCCTTGCATGATCCATATTCTGATATTGCATTAAAAGATAACCATTTGAATATTTGGGAAAAAATGCGTAAGGGTTTTCGTATGGATACCGTTTCGCCTAATACAGTACGCAAATTTGAAGATTATTATTCTAATCGCCCTGAATATTTTGGTCGCATTACTATGCGAGCCACACCTTATTTACATCACATTTTAACGGAAACCGAAAAACGCAATATGCCGTCTGAAATTGCTCTGTTGCCTTTTATTGAAAGTGCGTTTGTGATTAAAGCCAAATCGCACGCAGGAGCAATGGGTTTATGGCAGTTTATGCCCCGCACAGGCAAACAGTATGGCTTGACGCAAAATAATTGGTATGACGGTCGCAACGATATTTATGCTTCAACCGATGCGGCTTTGGAATATTTGGAATATCTGCACAATATGTTTGGTGATTGGGCATTAGCGTTGGCGGCGTATAACTGTGGCGAGGGTTGCGTGCTGAATGCACAGAGAAAAGCACAACGGCGTGGCAATCCCACTTCGTTTGATTATTTAACTTCTCTACCCAAAGAAACCCGTGAATATGTGCCAAAATTATTGGCAGTTCGCAACTTGGTGCAAAATCCGCAACTTTTTGATGTTCAACTGAAAAAGATCAAAAATGAGCCTTATTTTGAAGCGGTGAAAATCAATCAACCGATTGACTTAAAAGCGATTGCCCAGTTAGCAGAAATTTCCGAAGAAGAAGTTTTCACGCTCAATCCAGGTTACCGAGTGCCTGTGTGGGTGCCACAAAGCGGACGCAAATTACTGCTGCCCAAATCCGCCATTAAAACCTTTTATGCTAATCTCAAAAAAGCCAATCCAGACGATTTATTGTCGTGGAAACCTTACCGTGTGGGGGCGGTGAATGATGTCGCCGAAATCGCACGACAACACGGTATGTCGGCGGAAGAATTAAAACAAATCAATTACTTGCGTGGCAACACCGTGCCACGCGGCAGCATTTTATTGGTCAGCCGCGATGAAGCCGACCCCGTGCCAGACAGCATTGTGCGTTTGAATAACGACAATGACGATATGTCGTTTGTATCGTATAACGATGAAGAATATTGGAGCGAGCCTGCTTATATTCACGCCATTTCCGAAGGCACAGGCAAAAAACGCACAGGCGTGCGATACAGCACCATTAAAATTAAAAAAGGCGTAACCTTAACCGCTGTTGCCAAACGCTTTGGTACAACTACGGCAGAATTAAAACGCATGAACAGATTAAAATCAGGCAACCTGAAAGCAGGTCAAGTGATTAAAGTGCCTGTGAAGTCCAATTATGTGTATCGCAAAAAAGGCGGTTTGCAAAAAGCCTCGTATTCAAGCAAAAAAGGCAAAGTACAGAAAACAGCGTATGCCAATAGCAAAAAAACAGGCAAAACGGTGAAAACAAGCAATAAAAAAACCGTTGCCGCTAAAAAAACAAGCACACCAAAAAAACGCAAAAAATAAAAACCAAGCCGAGAAAAATCTCGGCTTTTTTCAGGCTGCCTGAAACCTATATCGTCATTGCGAGCGAATGCGAAGCAATCTCTGAATAAATTGTCGCAGGACAATTTATTCAGGTAGCCTATCCTTAAAAACGACAATGTACAAAACCGTTCA